>JAWVYP010000006.1:0-24919 GCA_033722655.1 Akkermansiaceae bacterium
GTTCCTGCTCACGGAAATGGGCTGGGAGTTGTCACCTGCCTACGACCTCAATGCCGATCCAACTGGCAATGGGCTGAGTCTCAATATTTCAGAGACGGACAATGCTCTGGATTTTGACCTGGCGATGGAGGTTTCTCCCATGTTTCGGATCAAACCGACACGTGCGAATGAGATCCTCGATGAGGTCAGGCAATCTGTTGCAACTTGGTATGCAAAAGCTAAGGAATTGAAAATTCCGAGAGCTGAACAAGAACTCATGAATCGGGCATTGAGCAGCTCACGTTGAGAAAATTTTCAGAACTGGCCTGTACATTTACGCAGATGTACAGGCCGGTGGGTCACCACCAGATATTGTGGGCTGGGGCAACTTAGTTGGCGGACCTACAGAGACTGAGATGGGGACACGCAACTTTCGCTGCGCGAAAGAATTGCATGTCCCCGGGTGGCGGGGGCGGATTGGACGGTGAAATGATCAGCACAGGGCTTCGATGGATCCACATGCACCCACCCTGCGCCCTCGCCCACTCGGGGACATACAAAGCTTGGAGCGAGGAACGAGCCCAAGTTTGTGTGTCCCCCATCATCGGCCATACGACGCTCGATATAGCCTAGAACCCCCTTGTGCTCGCCACTTACAAAAACCTAACCACTGACAATCAGTCGGTTACGACTCTCCGCTATTTGTCTGTCCCCCTATGTAGGTTACGACTCTCCGCTATTTGTCTGTCCCCCTATGTACGTGCCATTCATGTCTGTCCCCCTATGTACGACGCGGTTCCAGTCAACACGGAGAAGACCGCGTGCACATCAGCAGCCTGAATAAGAAAAACAGCTGTCCAAATTACAGGGGAGTACTACAATGACTTTAGCGATCAAATAAAATAAGAAGATAGGATCATGATGAAAGTAACCACCCCACGAAGCACCCCACGAAGCACGGCGCAGAAAAAAACGCCTCTTATAAGCATGCTTACACCCCACAAGGGCATTTACAAGATGTTCTCGATTTTGCTATTGCTGGTCGGCCAGTCCGGAATCGCGCAAGGCGAGAAGGCTGACGCCAAAACCCGGCATGACCGCTTGGAAGAGATGATTATCGATGAATCTCTCGAAGCCTACAATGAGCGCATGAAGTGGTTTGCTGAAGCGAAGTTTGGTATGTTCATTCACTTCGGCCTCTATTCACAGCTGGGAGGTGAGTGGAAAGGCGAGGAAGTTCAGTATCTGTATGCCGAATGGATTCAAAACAAGGCCGATATCCCGAAAGAGGAGTACGCTGAACTGCTCAAGACATTCAATCCTACGAAGTTCGACGCTGAATTTATCGTCACTACGGCCAAAGAGGCAGGGATGAAGTACCTGGTGATTACAGCCAAGCACCATGAAGGCTTCTGTTTATGGGACAGCGAATATACGGAGTACGATGTTGCCAGCACACCCTTCAAGGGGCGGGACATTCTCGACGAGTTAAATAAGGCCTGTCAGAAGCATGGTCTCAAATTTGGACTCTACTACAGTATTTTGGATTGGCACCATCCGGCCCAGAAACGCAAACGCCACTACAGTCTGATTAAGAAAGGTCGAAAGCAGGAATATCTTGATTACCAGAAGAATCAAGTGTTGGAACTGATTGAAAAATACGATCCGGCCCTGCTCTGGTTTGATGGGGATTGGTGTGAGTGGTGGAGTAAGGATGAGAAAGCTGGAATTGATCTGTACAATGCCATCCGCAAAGCCAGCCCCAAGGTTATCGCCAACAATCGTATCGGGGCGAGATTTTGGTTCGAGCTGGATTACATTACCGTGGAGCAAGGCAAATTTGATGATGCACAGCCCCATCATTGGGAGTCTTGCTATACCATCGGTGAGTCGTGGGGATATAAAAAGGGTGACAAACCCA
Source organism: Akkermansiaceae bacterium (assembly GCA_033722655.1). Classification (GTDB taxonomy): domain Bacteria; phylum Verrucomicrobiota; class Verrucomicrobiia; order Verrucomicrobiales; family Akkermansiaceae; genus Luteolibacter. The sequence continues at coordinate 1,901 of JAWVYP010000006.1, forward strand.
AAACGTCTCCCGGCCGTTATTTCAGGAAGTTGAACGAAATCAATTCGAATGGCGGAAATTACCTGCTGAACATTGGGCCCGATGGTGACGGTGAGGTCCCGGCCTGGTCGGTCGATTTTATTCGGGCCATGGGGAAAATGTACGAGGCGAAGCCCCCAACCAAGAATATACCGGAAATCGAAGCAGTTCCAGGGATTCGATAGCCAGAAAGAAGAGCGAATGTGGGCTCAGTCCTTGGATATTGGTTTAAATTTGATGTGGACACGGGGGCGAGGAATTGTTGTTAGTATTCGTACGTAATACCCAAAAATTTGAAGACTACGAACGACTAATCAGCATGCAGCTTAAATACGAAATGCTCACAAGCCGTCCCCTGAAGGCCGTGGCCCTCAGTGTCATTTTGATGGCACTCGGGACCTCGGCCAGTTTTGCTGCAATCACCGTATCCCAGACATCGGCGTTTCCAGGGACTACAGCTGCCGGTACTTTCGAAACTCCGACAAATCCAAGTGCCATGGAAATTCGAGACAACCGTCTGGGGACGCAAACCTTTCAAGTTTCCACGGGCTTCACCATCGATAAGTTTTACATTGGCATCGATACCAGCGGGGGGTTCAATCCAGCACAAACCATCTCGGTAAGTATCTTCACGGTCGCGGATGTCAATGCCGGCGCGCCTAATGATGTCCCTACTGGGACGAATCTGCTAACGACGACAGCGGAAGTAGTCTCACTGGGCACTGCTGGCAGCGGCAGTGTTTTGGAATTTGACTTAACTGACGCGGATGAAATTTTTTTGGCAGCCAATACAGGGACTGAAGGCTATGCCATTCAGTTAAATAATACGAGTGCCACTAGCGCTTTCAGGTGGAGACTCAATGCGTCAGGAGACGGTACGGGTGGTGGCACCGTAGGCCCGGATCAGTATACGTCCGGTCAAGCTTATGGTTCAGTATTGGGCACTGGATTTACTCATGGCAACTCGGACTACACCCTCGCATTCACTGCTATACCTGAGCCGTCTGTCGGCCTTCTGGGCGTGTTCGCCGCCTCGGTATTGCTCCTGCGCCGCCGCACTGCCTGATACTCGATGATGCCGATAGGCTCGCGCCGGGCGAATTGTGATTGGCCGACGCCATAACCGCGAGGGTGGCGCGCACCCCTGAGTTGAAGCATTGCCTAAGTTAGTCCGGTCAGGACTATGGGTTGGCGCGTGGTTCTATTTGCGATCGGTCCGCTTTGGACAGCAGGGTAAACCAGGACCCAGGAACCAGGGACCAAGAACAAACGGCTTCGCCGTTCAATCCAACAACTCCGCATAGTGCTTGCGCGCCACTTCCATGGACAAATCCAAAATCCCCTGACTCCGGCTGTGCTTGAGCGCTTCATCCGACATGGCGGCGCATTCGGCATAACTCAGTGAGCGGATCGCCTGACCCACGGTCGATACCTGCTGCGGACCGACGGAGAACTCCTCCACCCCCATGCCGATGAGCAGTGGCGTCAGGCGCACATCACCGGCGACCTCCCCGCAGATGGCGGTCCAGATTCCGTTGTCGTTGGCGGCATCGATGGTCTGCTTGATCAGGCGTACCACCGCCGGGTGGGTCGGACGGTAAAGATCCGCCACGTGCGGGTTCACCCGGTCCACTGCCACGGTATACTGGATGAGGTCATTGGTGCCGATGGAGAAGAAGTCGACTTCGGGAGCGAGCAGGTCGGCGCAAATCGCCGCCGCGGGCACCTCGATCATGGCACCAATGGGAATCCTCGAGTCGAAGGGCACGCCCTCCTTATCGAGCTCGTCCATGCACTTGCGGATCAGCTCCTTGCTTCGCCAGATCTCCGAAAGACCGGAAATCATCGGGAACATGATGGCCAGCTTGCCGTGGGCACTGGAGCGCAGGATGGCACGGATCTGTTCGCAAAACATGCCGGGCCGCGACAGCGAGACACGGATGCCGCGCCAGCCGAGGAAGGGGTTGGGCTCGGGATCGGTGAGCGGCTCGATGGGCAGCTTGTCGCCGCCGGCATCGAGGGTGCGGATGATCACGTTGTGCGGCGACATCTGCTTGCCCACTTCGGTGTAGATCTCGGCCTGCTTGTTCTCGTCGGGCATTTCCTCGCCGTCGAGCAGGAGGTATTCGGTGCGGTACAGGCCGATCCCCTTGGCGCCGCTGCGCTTGACCAGCGGCAGCTCGTCGAGGAATTCCATGTTGGCGGACACGGTGATGCTGCGTCCGTCGATGGTCTCGGTGAGTGCGCCGCGCTTGGCATCGAGTTCGCTGCGCACCTTGGCCTTCTTGTCGAGGATCTCGCGGTAGTGTTCGCGGGTCTCCTCGGTGGGATGGAGGATGATCTTGCCGGCGTAACCGTCGAGGATGGCCGGGGTCAGCGCCATCACGTTGAGCACCACATTGTCGATGCCGACCACCGCCGGAACCCCGAAGGCGCGGGCGAGAATGGCGGTGTGGGAGTTCACGCTGCCTTGCTCGGTGGCGAAGCCGAGCACGTGACGTTTGTTCATGCTCACCGTGTCCGAGGGCGCCAGATCGTAGGCCACCAGGATGTGGTGGCCGTCGGGAGACTGATGGCGGGAGTGCTCTTCGTGCTCGAAGTTGCGCAGCACGCGCTGGGCGACATCCTCGATGTCGGCGGTGCGCTCGCGCAGGAAGGGGTCGGGCACCCGGCGCATGGCCTCCAAAAAGGTCTGCATCACCGCGTAAAAGGCATACTCGGCGTTCTGGCGGCGCTTCTCGATGGCCTCGATCACCTTACGGATCACCGAGTTGTCCTCGATCATCATCACGTGGGCCTCGAAGATGGCCTGCTCGTCCTCACCGGATAGATCCTCGAGGCGGTCCTGCAATTCCTCGAGCTGGTGCTTGGTCAGTTCAATCGCCTGACGGAAGCGCTCCTGTTCGTGCTCCACCTCGTCCGCGTCGATTTCGTAGACCTCGGGCGCGGTGAAGCCACGGGCAATCACGTGCAGCGGAGCCATGGCAATTCCGGGTGAGGCCGGAATGCCCTGGTAGATCTTTTCCTCGTGATTGGCACTTTGCTCCATGAACTGTGAAAAGCCTGATTCCTGCCAAGTGCAGGTTCAAGGAGCAATTTGGAGGGGTGGACCCCGATACCTAGCCCGGATCTTTCATGATTCTCGTGGGCGAGGCGCAGGAATTTTCGATGTTGCCAAGGCCGACGCTGAAAACGCGGTTCGGACTGAGTTGACACTCTGTCCAACTGCGTTTTCGAGGAGAACGCAGGCAACATCGGCAAGGACAAGCCGCAGACCGAGGTTTCATGAAATATTCGGGCTAGGAACTCTGCTGGCGGGCGGCCTGCAGGGTATTGCTCATCAGCATGGCGATAGTCATCGGTCCCACGCCACCGGGCACCGGAGTGATCGCACTGCAGCGTGGAGCCACCTTGTCGTAGTCCACATCTCCCACCAATCGGTAACCTCGCTTTTTGGTCTCATCATCCACCCGGTTGATGCCGACATCGATCACCACCGCACCGGGCTTGATCCAATCTTCCTTGACCATTTCAGGCCGGCCGACGGCAGCCACCACGATGTCCGCTCGGCGGCAGATGGCGGGCAGGTCTTTGGAGCGCGAATGGGCGATGGTGACCGTGGCGTTCGAATTCTTGGCGATCAGGAGCAGAGCCATGGGCTTGCCGACAATCATGCTGCGGCCGATGACCACGGCTTCCGCGCCATTGGTTTCGATGCCGGATTCCTCCAGCAATTTCATGCAACCGGCGGGCGTGCAGGGCACAAAGCCGGTCGGATCCTCAAGGGCGAGCTTGGCGACGTTCTCCGGATGGAAACCATCGACGTCCTTGCGCGGATCAATCGAGCGCACGATGGCTTCCTCGTCAATGTGGGGCGGCGGCGGCGACTGCACCAGGATGCCGTGGATGGCGGGATCGGCATTGAGCCTTCCGACCACCTCGAGCAGCTCTTCCTGGGTGGTCTCGGCGGGCAGGGCGATCTTCTCGGAGTGGAAGCCGAGTTCAGCACAGGTGCGCACCTTGGAGCCGACATAGACCTTGGAGGCGGGGTCCTCACCGACCAGCACCACGGCCAGTCCGGGAGTCACCCCCTTGGCCACGAGGGCTTCGGCCTCGCTCTTGCAGTTCTCGAGCACCTTGGCGGCGACCGCCTTTCCGTCAATCACGCGTGGAGTTTCCATCGCGCCCAGTTTCGGCATCGTCCACCTCGGCCACAAGTCTAGCCTCAAGTTTTTGGCGCACGGCATCGAGCTGCTCCTTGCCCAAGCCTTTCTCGACATGGATGGGTTTTCCAAACCGCACCTCAATCCGGCTGAAGGGCTTGGGAATCACGAAGCGGTCCCAGGTCTTGAGCCGCCAGGCCGAACTGAAGCTCGCGCTCAGGGTCACCAGGGGGACTCCCGAAGACTCGGCCAGCTTCACCACGCCCGGCTGCACCTCATAGATCGGCCCCTTGGGTCCATCGGGAGTGATGCAGACGTCCTTGCCCTCCTTGAGTGCGCGCTTGAGGGCCACCAGGGCCACCGCACCACGCCTGGAGGAAGATCCCCTCACCGCCCCAATGCCAAAGAAACCCAATGCGCGTGCCACCATCTCGCCGTCCTTGCTGGCGCTGGTCAGTGCCACGCATTGTCGATGCTTGCGGCAATGCCTGGCCCAGACCGGAGGCACTCCGAACACCCGGTTGTGCCACATCACCAGGATCATCGGCTGGTCGGCGCGCGCCGGGTCTCCCGCCCCGGCCTCATCGACCACCTTCACCCGCAGGGTCTTGGAAAACAGCCACATCAGCCAGCCGGCAAGGGTGCCGACCACCACCGTCTTGGGGGTGCTGACGATTTCGTTCTTTTTGCCCATGCGTAGGCGCAGTTTCCCTGCTCGGGGTGGGCATGACAAGCTCAGCCCTTCCACAGGGATTCACCCAAATCCCAGCCCTCGCGGGCCGGCTCCCTGACGTAGGCATTGAGTTCGGGCTGGTTGGTGACCTTGCCCTCCACGGCGTCCCACTCGACACGGGTGTTGAAGCGTTCGGCCAGCACGCCGAGAAGAACGATCTCGGTCAGATTGCCGGACACTTCAAAGTTTGAACCCGGCTCGGGACCGCCCTTGATCGCAGCCAGCCATTCGCGGAAGGGTCCACCTTCGACCCGGGGGATGGTTTCTTCCGGGGGATTCTCCCGGTATTCCCTGCGCAACTCGTTGGGCAGGATCACGGGCGGCCCGGCATGGGTGCCGCAGCCCAGCAGACCCTTGTCGCCAACCATCCAGCAGGCGCGGCCCATGTGGGTGGCATCTTCGACCCCGAAGGCCTCGATGCGACCAACTTTTTCCCAGTCCTGCGGACCGGAGAACCATTCGAGAGTCACCGGGCCGCGCTCTCCCTTGGCCGCAAAGTGGAAGCGCAAGTGACTGCTCGCGGGAATGACCCCGGGCAGCGACTCCTTGCGGCTCACGCATTCGACAAGAGTTGGTGGATCCAGATCGAGGGCCCACACCGGGGTGTCCAGGGTGTGGCAGCCGAAGTCGCCGAGCACGCCGATGCCGAAGTCGTAGAAGGAGCGCCACTTCTTGGGATGGTAGTCGTGGGAGAATTCGCGCTTGGCCTGGGGCCCGAGCCAGAGATCCCAGGACAGGCCTTCGGGCACGGGTGAAGACGCCGGCGGCATCGCCTTGGGGTTGGCAAAGTGATTGCTGCTGAAATCCGGCCAGCTGTTGCGGCAGAAGACCTGCTTCACCTCGCCGATGACGCCCGCGCGGTAGGCCTCGACCGACTTGCGGATGCCCGACCCGGCATGGCCCTGGTTGCCCATCTGGGTCACCACGCCGTATTTCTCCTTGGCCTTCACCAGGCTGCGGCACTGCCAAATGTTGTGGGTGAGTGGCTTCTGGGTGTAGACGTGGATGCCGCGCTCCATCGCCATCAGGGTCGAGGCAAAGTGGTGGTGGTCGGGGGTGGAGACGACCACCGCGTCGATCTCCTTGTGCATCTTGTCGAGCATCACCCGGTAATCGTCAAAGAAGGGCCGGTCCTCCATCCCCCACTCCTTGAGATTGCCCGCCGCCAACTTGCGGTCGACATCGCAGAAGGCCACCAGGTTCTCGTCCTTGCAGCCCTGCTTGTAGGGCTGCTGGGCGATCCAGCCGCCCGAGCCGATGAAGGCGACGTTGATCTTTTCGTTGGCGGACTTGCCGGATTTGCCGATGGAGAAGGTGGGAAAGACCGAACTGGCGGCCACCGCTCCCGTGGTCTTGCGGAGGAAGGTTCTGCGTTTCATGGATAGGCTTTGGGGAATACTGACAAGCCTACGCCATCAGGCAACGCAATCTTCCTTCAAGCCTGTCCCCCTTATGGGTGACTCGATCCTGGATGACCCGTTCCCGCAATCAGCCCTGTTCGGGCTCATCGGGTGCATCGTCCGGGGAGGAAAGCTCCGGCTTCTTGCCGGAGGCCTGGGCAGCCGTCTCCTTGACGGCCTTTTTTCCGGCCGCGGCAGCCGACTTGATCTTGTCGGGCACGTTGCCCTCGATCTGGCCGAGATACTCCGGCAGGTCGATGCCGGCGTTCTTGGTGATCTCGTGCAGCGGTGGCAGCGAGCCAACGATTCCGGAGAGGAAGTCGGCAGTACTGCCCTTGCCGCCCTCGCCCTTGCCATTGTCCCAAACCGTGATCTTGTCGATCTTGAGGTTGGAGATGGCCTTGGCCTGTTCCTCGACCAGCTTGGGCATCTGCTCGATGAGCAGCAGCAGGGTGGCCAACTGCTTGTCGTTACCGGCGGAGTTGACGATGTCGGTGAAGCCCTTGGCCTTCTTGGTGAGGATCTGCTCCACACCTTCGGCCTCGGCATTGAGCTTGAAGAGCAAGCCATCGGCTTCCGCCTTCTTCACGGCTTTCAGGCCGTCGGCCTCCGCCTGCTTCTCGAGACGGACCGCATCGGCCTCACCTTGTTGCACGCGGCGGATGGTCTCAGCGCGGGCTTCGGCATCGACGATGGCCTTGGACTTGGCAATCTCGGCCGGCACGATGACGTTGGCCTCCTGGGTGGCCTTCTCGCGGTTGGCGCGCTCTTCTTCCGAAATCTTCTCGGCCTTGTAGGCCTCCTGCAGCGCCTGGGCGGCCTTGACCTTCTCGGCTGCGGATGCGGCACGCTCGGCCTCCGCCTCCTTGACCCGGCGGTCGGCGTTCGAGTTGGCGATCTCGACCTGGGCAATGTTCTCGCCCTCGGTCGCCTTGGCGTTGGCATCGGCCACGCGCACGCGCTGGTCACGGACCGCCTCGGCGGCACCGATGTCTCCATCACGCTCGGCCTGGGCCACCTTGATCTTGGCCTCGGCAATCGCCTTGGAGGCAGCTTCCTGGCCGAGGGCGTCGATGTAGCCGGAGGCATCGGTGATGTCCTGCACGTTGACGTTGATCAGGCGCAGGCCGACCTTCTTGAGTTCCACTTCCACCCCGGTCGAGATATTGGCAATCAGCTTGTCGCGGTCGGCATTGATTTCCTCAATGTCCATGGTCGCGATGACCACCCGCATCTGGCCGAAGATGATGTCCTTGGCCAGTTCCTTGATCTCACCGAGGCCCAGGCCCAGGAGACGCTCGGCTGCGTTTTCCATGATGCCCGGCTCGGTGGAAATGCCCACCGTGAAGGTCGAGGGCGTGTTGACGCGGATATTCTGCTTGGAAAGTGCGCCCTCGAGACGAATGTCGATGGGCATGGGGGTCAGGTCCAGCCACTGGTAGCCCTGGATCAGGGGCCAGATGAAGGCGGCACCACCGTGGTAGCAGTTGGCCGACTTGCCCGTGCCCACCTTGCCGTAGACCACCAGCAGGCGGTCGGAGGGGCAGCGCTTGTAGCGGCTCGCGAACACCATGAAGAACGCGAACAGGACAAAGATGACGGCACCGGCCGCGAAGATGATGTCGAAATCAAATGCCAATACGGGAGTGAGGTAGGACATGGGATGCAATGGGTATGGGTGAATGGGATGAAATCAGGACAGGTTTTCGGTAGCCGGGGAGGCAGCCGGGCCCGGATTGGCCTCCGACTTGATTTCCTCAACTGCGAAAGTGGTGGCACCGAGCATGCCGGTGATGCGCACCCGCTGTCCGGGCTTGATTTTTCCGGGCGCTGCCGAACGGGCTCCGGCGGTGCGCGATCGACCCTGAATGGTCACTTCAATCTGGCCGCCGTCCCGGTCCGAGCCCGGAATGGTCACGTAGACCACCGCCTCCTCACCAACGGCACTGCTGTATTCGAGGTTGCCCCTGTGCTGCAATCGCATGAGCGAGCGCAGCATCGCATACATGACATACATGGAAATGAAGCCGGCAACCATGGCCACGGCCACGGAAACGGGAATACCGAAGTCGCGCTTGATGCACACGACCCCGACCCAGCCGAAGGCGGTCAGGAAGGCGGCGATGGTCTGGGAGGAGAGGAAGCCGACGCCACCGCCGTGGTCGATGTCGCCAATCTCGGGATCGAAGCCGATGTCGCCGCCATCTCCACCAAACCCGAAGAGGGCCAGAATCAGGTGCACCATCACCACCAGCAGTGACAGGATGCCGATGGCATAAAAGAACATCAGCTCAAAAGGCAAATCTGACCACCACTCAATCATAGGCTCGCACGATGGATTTCGCCCCTAACCAAAGCAAGAAAAACAAGTGTCCTCCCGGCACCCCAGAAATCCGGCGACACGGAACCCGTTGACTATCAATGAAATTCCCTAACATCCATGGAAATAGAGTCTGGAATTGTAATGGAGAGGGTGTGGATGACCCTTGGGGCTCCGCCCGTCAAGGTCGCCCCGGATTGCTCCCGAGCGGGCAGGGCCGGCAGACCGGTGACGCCGCTCGGTGAACCGGGCAAAAGACCTCCTCTCCGGGCAATTCCCAAGCCAGATTCCCGGCCTTCGACGGGCTGATTTGGCAAATACCGGCTTGCAGGCCAAAAGCTCCAACTCACTTAAAATCAGGAAAAAGCAAGTATTTTAGGACATTCCAGCCCCTTGCCGGCTGGAAAAAGACCTAAAATTGTGATCCATACTTGAGATTTCCGTGCCGAAGCCGATAATGATGGGAGCAAGTCGCTGTTTCACCCGTAAAAATCTTGCCGTCATGAGCCGTATCAAAACCTGTAAAATCCATCTGGGCGGACCCTTCGTCGCCGCTCTTCTTCTGAATCTTTCCCTACTTTTGTTCACTGCCGATCGAGCACAGGCCGAAAGCGATGATCACGTGCGCGGAATGATTCTCGTGGCCGACGTCAAAGGTTCGGTCGATGCCATCGACACCAAGGACAAATCCACTCGCAGCCTCAAGGTCAGCGACATCCTCTTCCAGGACCACAAGGTCGAAGTCGGCGAGGATTCCATGACGGTTCTGGCCTTTGGCAACGGCTCGGTGATCACGCTTACCGAAAACACCACTCTGGGAATTACGAAATTCCTGAAGGATCCTTTCTCCGCCCCCTTTGCCAAGGCCATCGACAAGAACGAACCCGGCACTTCGGTGACTTCGCTCGAACTTGAAAAAGGCGAAATCGTTTGCAGCGTGAAGAAGTTGCGCATCGATCAGGGGTCCTCCCTGGACGTCGAAACTCCGGTCGGAACCGCTAGCGTGCGTGGCACCGTCTTTGCACTTGAATACAGCACTGATGACAATGGCAACACCACTTGCACTCTCAGTGTGACCGAGGGCAGCGTGACCTACACCGATTCCAATGGCCAAACCCAGACTGCAAATGCCGGTCAAAAAATCACGTTCAATGGCACCGTGAAGTTTGAGAATGGCACTTACACGATTACCCCCAGCGGCCCGATCTCGAAAGACCCACTGAGCCCTGCTGAAACCAACAGAATCAATAGCTTGGCCAATGGAAGCAATGGCAAGGCCAACAATGAGATCGTGAAATTCACCAATCCCAATTTGGGAGACAGTGAGCGCAATAACACAACGAGAGTGGTCATCAATCCTGCGGTCACCAGCCCTAACAACTGATAACCGCCATTCGCACACTTCTCCTATCGAGATCGCGAATCATCAACTTGCGCAGCTTAGTTGTCCGAGCTGACGCAAGCCCGATGCTCCGGAGCCGGCTGACCACCCGGATACCACAGACGCTCAACTGAAGTTCAGCGCATCCATGTCGAAGACTACGGTGACGTCGTCGGGCAGCGTGGTTCGTGTCAGCACCGACTGAACGTGGGCGCTCAGGGTCCGTGCACGGCCAGCGCGCAGCATCAGCTGGAAGCGGTACTGGCCATGGGCCTTCACCAGGGGTGAAGGCAGAACCTCACCCAGCACCACGCCGACTGGCAGGTTCTCCTTGAGGCGCAACTGCAGGGTTTGGAGCGTGAATTCCGCGCGCCGCTCGTGGGTCGAGCGCGAGGTCAACACGGCACAGTGGGCAAAGGGCGGGTAGCCGAAGTGTTCGCGGAATTCCATCTCCTGTTCGGAAAAGCCGTCGAAATCGTGCTTGCGGGCAAACTGGATGGACGGGCTGTGGGGGGTGGCCGTCTGCACCACCACCTCGCCCTCAAGATCGCCACGCCCGGCGCGGCCCGCGACCTGGGTGATGAGTTGGAAGGTGCGCTCACCGGCGCGGAAATCCGGCACGTGCAGGCCGATGTCGGCATTGAGGATGCCGACCAGAGTGACGTTGGGAAAGTGCAGCCCCTTGGCGATCATCTGGGTGCCGATGAGGATGTCGATCTTGTGCGCCTTGAAGGCCAAGAGCAGGTCCCGCAGGGCGTTCTTGCGGCGCATGGCATCGGCATCAATGCGCGCGATCTTGGCCTGCGGTAGCAGCTTGGCCATGACCTCCTCGACCTTCTGGGTGCCGAAGCCCTGGAAGAGAATCGCCGGATCCTTGCATTCCGGACAGCCGCGAGGCACCACCGCCTGATGGCCGCAGACGTGGCAGACCAGGCGCTCGTCGCTGCGGTGGTAGGTCAGGGCCACCGCGCAATGCGGACATTCACAGACGTGGCCGCATTTGGGACATTGCAGCGAGCGGGCAAAGCCGCGGCGGTTGAGAAAGAGAATGGACTGCTCCCCCTTTTCGAGGCGTTGCTCGAGACCGGTCAACAGGGCACCGGAAAGGATGGGCGTGGTGCCCTTGTGCTTGCGCGCTTCGATGCGCATGTCAATCACCCGCACCAGCGGCATGGACTGGCCGTCGGCGCGTTCATCCAGCCGCAGAAGATCATACTTGCCGCTTTGCGCGTTCTGCCAGGATTCCAGCGAGGGCGTGGCCGAACCGAGCACGATGGCACTGCCCTGGAAGGCGGCCCGCAGCACGGCAACATCGCGGCCGTGGTAGCGCGGCACGCTGTCCTGCTTGTAGCTGTTCTCATGTTCCTCATCGACGATGATGAGTCCCAGCCTGGGGAGGGGTGCGAACACCGCCGAGCGCGCGCCGATCACGATGCGCGCCTTGCCCTTGCGGATGCGGTGCCATTCGTCAAAGCGCTCGCCCTGCGACAAGTGGGAATGCAAGACCGCCACTTCGTCTTGCATCGAGGCGAAGCGCGCCTTGAAGCGGCGTACGGTCTGTGGGGTGAGTGAAATCTCGGGCACCAGCACCAACACGGTGCGTCCGCCCTCGATCACCTTTTGCGCGGCCTGCAGGTAGACCTCGGTCTTGCCGGAACCAGTGACACCCAGAAGCAGTTGCGGCTTGGGCTTCTCCTCCCCGACACTGGCGAGAATGGCCTCCAGCGCATCCCGTTGCGCCGGGTTGAGTTCCAGTGGCTTGGACTCGATGATTTCAGCCACACCATCCGCCTCGGGGTCGCGGCGCACTTCCTGGTGCTCGATTCCAATCCAGCCCGCCTTCTCCAGCGCCCGGAGTGGAGAGTCCGCCCCCTTGCCCAGGTCGGTGGTCGCCATGCGCTGGTCGGCCGACGCCTGCAGCACCATCAAAATCGCATGCTGGCGCGGGGCGCGGCGCGATAATTTGTCGAACTCCTCCTCGCCGGGCATTTGCTTCAACACGGCCACCCGCCGGGTCTTGGCCGAGTTGTCCTCGTTGCGCACCGATTCGGGCAGGAGGGAACGCACCACCGTCTCGATGCCACAGGCGTAGTAATCGGCAATCCAGTGGCCGATGCGCAACAGGTCGGAGTCGATCAGCGGCTCGGGATCGATCAGGGACTGCAGCTCGCGCACTGCAAAGTCCTCTTGTTCTTGCCCGGAAATCGAGAGCACCGTCCCCGTCGCGGATTTCTGGCGCAGCGGTACGCGGACCCGACAGCCCGGCAACACGGACATGCCTTGCGGCACCGCGTAGTCGAAGACCAACTCGGATGGGCCGTCAATGAGCACCCGCACGTTCACCGCGCCAGACTGATCACTTGACCCGACGGCGCCAAGGTTGATTTGCAGCCCTCGCCACCCTCAAGCGGGGGTCACTCATCCATCGCCTGCTCCAGGCGTTTGGCATAGGCTTCATAGGCCTCGGCCGCATTGCGGCTACTGCGAACCAGCAGCTTGGTGATGAAATCATAATCTCCGCCCCTGAGGAGATCCTTCTGGTGATCGCGCATGATGTCGAAGAGGTCCTCCGCTTCCTTGTAAAGTGCGCGCTCTTCACGGCCGACGTAACGCTCCAGAGCAGCCACCTGTTCGCGGCACTCCTGGGACATCTGGCCAACCGGAAGACGGCGATAGGCCCGCTCGGCTGCCGCATCCAAGCTGATCGGCTCCACCTGGGACAAGGGCTCGATGATCCTCAGCAGTTCCGAGCAGAGGACCGCCCGGGACACGTTGAACGGACGCTTGCTCAGGGACTGGTCGAGCAGGATCGCACCGGACAGGTGATGGGATGAGTCCTCGACCAGTTTTGCCAGTCGCTTGCGGGTATGGATGTTGGCCACAAAGCCCCGGATCTCGTTTTCTCCCGGAGCAAAGTCCTGGATTTCGTCAAATCTCACGCAGGCTTCGCCCAGGCCGCCCTCGGGCTTGAGCGCAACGGCATTGATCATCTCCTCCACGGTCTCGGCCCAGACGACCTCATAGTCGATGAAGAATCGGATTTCATCCATGACCCACATGCCGACGAGATATTCCCGGGCTTGCTTCGGCACGACCAGGCGTTGCTTCTTGCCACCCCGGAACGCCGCGAGTTTCGCCCACATGTCCGACGAACAGAGGAATCTGCCCTGTTCATCCACGCGGCCAATCACGATGGCTTTGGGGTCGACTTCGACACCGCGAATCACCGCACCCGCCAGCACCACGGTGGCAGCACTGATGGATTGGGGTTGGCCGGAGCGCAGGGCCTCCTCCAGGGCCTCGCTGCCGATGTCGAGCTGCAGGCCTCCGGGCAAGCCACCCAGGCTCTTGCTGAGCACCCGTGTCATCGAGTCGGTGAACTGCGCCATCTGTTGATCGAACGCAGCACCACCAACCCGCATTTCAAAGGACTGGTCGCGGCGGTTTTCATCGAAGCGGGCCGTCACGAACATGCGCCCCGGCTTGAGATCCCAGGCGCGCCCGTTTCTGGGGTTCGCCGATCGATACCACATGGGAATGAGCACTTCGGCCCGGTCCACGGTCAACTGGAATCCCTTGTCGGGCTCCGGCTGAGGGTCGGTGTCGGGCTCCGGCTTCGGATCGGGCTTGGGCTCCTCCAGGGAGTCATCGCCCTCGAAGGCGGAAAGTGGCTGCACCAGCGAACTCCAGTCCGCGTATTCGTGACCCGCACCCATGGCGCGGTAACCTTCGTCGTGATGACCCACCCGGCTGACCACGTCCTTGAGATGATCGGCCAGTATCCTGGCATCGCGGCCTGCCGCATCGCTGTCCAGCCATTCAATGAGTCCGACGACATGGTTCAGCGAATTCGTGATCTGGACGGGATCTCGCCTGGTGTTGTAGTTGCCGTCCTTCCACTCGCGCAGGAGATTGCGGGCGTCCGGGTTGCTGGACCTGGGCTGCAGCGCCAGGGAAAGGGCGATGCATTGCGCCGCCAGACGCCTGTCCTTGGCCTTGTCGTCCTTCACCGTGGTTGCCATCTGGGCGACGGCCCGGGCGAGTTGGTGCACTTCCGCAATCTCGAGCGGAATGCGGTCCCGGCGGAAGGAAGGCACGCCTTCCTTGGGCATGGCAAAGGATCCACCTGCCATAGCAGACAGGGTGAAAGCAAAGGCGAACAGGCTGGTGACTGCTGCGGTTCTGAGGCGAAGCAAGGTCATGTGTGTATCGTATAAACCAACAAAGACCAACTTAGTTGCGCAAAACCTTGAACTCAAGCCATCATTGCACGCGATGGCGTAATGCTTCAGGCTCCCGTCCATGCCCGATCCACGCCCCATCATGGAAACCCGCGAGGAGGTCATGTTCTTCGACACCGACTGCGGTGCGGTGGTCCACAACATCGCCTACCTGCGCATGATCGAGACCTGCCGCACCCGGCTTGCCGCGGAGATGGGCATGGACCTCCATTCGATGTCCGGGACCCAGGTCTTCCCCGTGGTCGCCCGCACCGAGATCGACTACAAGCGCCCCGCCAAGCTCGGCGAGATCGGCAGGGCACGCTTCTGGTGCCACTTCGAGATGATCCGCGAGTCCGATCAGGCTCTTCTGGTCACCGCTCGCCAATCACTGGCGCTGGTGCAGATGCCCCAAGGCAAACCGCTTCGCCTGCCAACTGAATGGGCCCAGAAATGGGGCGAAGCCCCATGAGTCGAAAGCCCAAGGTCAAAAGTCGAAAGTCGGATCCAGTGCCGCTGGTGAGGCCGCCATAGAAAAACCAATCGCACCAGCGATTGAAGCATGACTTTGGACCTTCGACCTTTGACCGCTGCGCCAGCAGCGAAAAAGCGAATGTAACCTGACTTTTCGACCTTTGACTTTCGACGCGGCGCAGCCGCATGCCGCTTCCGCCTTGCCAATCCACTCCCTCTCGCCTTAGCTCCCCGACCCATCCTGAAACTTTCATGGCCCTCATCGTCCAGAAATACGGCGGCACTTCCGTCGGCTCACTTGACCGCATCCGCAACGTTGCGGCGCGGATGAAGCGCACCCGCGATGAGGGCAATCAGGTGGTGGCCGTGGTTTCGGCCATGTCGGGGATCACCGACAAGCTCATCGGCATGGCCCACGAGCTCAGCGAGCACCCCAACGAACGCGAGCTCGACGTGCTGCTGGCCAGCGGCGAGCAGCAGTCCATCGCCTTAGTCTCCATGGCCCTGCATGAACTCGGCGTGGACGCCGCCTCCATCACCGGCCGTCAGGCCGGCATCCAGACCACCGGCACCCACACCCGCGGTCGCATCATGCAAATGGATCCGGCCCTGATGAACCACTACCTCGGCGTCGGCAAGACGCTGGTCGTGGCCGGCTTCCAGGGCATCACCCACGACGGCATGATCCACACCCTCGGCCGCGGCGGCTCCGACCTCACCGCGATTGCGGTCGCCGCCGCCCTCAAGGCTGACGTCTGCCAGATCCTCACCGATGTCGATGGCGTCTACACTTGCGACCCGCGCGTGGTGAAGAATGCTCGCAAGCTGCCCGAGATTTCCTATGATGAAATGCTGGAGATGGCCTCGTCCGGCTCCAAAGTCATGCAATCGCGCTCCGTCGAATTCGCCAAGAAATTTGGCGTGGTCTTCGAGGTGCGCTCCTCACTCAACGACAACCCCGGCACCCTCGTGACCCAAGAACACCCCAACATGGAAGACGTCGTGATCCGCGGCGTTTCGATCGAGCGCTCCCAGGCGCGCATCACCATCACCGGCATTCCCGACGAGCCCGGCATGTCCGGCAAGATCCTCGGTGCCCTGGCCGATGCGGAGATCAACATCGACATGATCGTCTCCAACATCGCCCACGACGGATTTGCCCGTCACTCGTTTACGATGCACGCCAACGACCTCGGCAAGGCCCAGGCCGCGCTCAAGCCCATCCTCGCCGACCTCGCCCCCGACTCCGCCATCCAGACCGAAGCCGGAATCGCCAAGCTTTCCGCCGTCGGCATCGGCATGCGGTCGCACTCCGGTGTCGCCTCGACCATGTTCAAGGCGCTTGGGGAAAAGAACATCAACATCGGCATGATCTCCACCTCCGAGATCAAGATTGCGGTTACGGTGGACGAGTCCCAGATCGAGGATGCCGCCCGCGTCGTGCACGATGCGTTTGAGTTGGACAAGGCGCCGATCTGAGGGCTGTGTTATTGCTTGTTCGTTATTGGCTATCCGGCCCATCCATAGGCCGCATACCGACCGGGCGCTTTTATGTCAGCCTCCGGACGCCTCGGAGAGGCGTCCCTGCTACCACAACTCGGCAATCGACGCGTGGTGATGACTCAAGGCTTCTTCCGGCCCCAGATCGCGGCCAGCAGGCTGCCGATGAGGCAGTGGTAGACCGCCGAAATGGCGGCTGGCACGGGCGTCAGGCCCAATGTTCGGGAGTCATCCACGCCCACACACAACCCAACACAATCTACAATGGGAAGGCATTGGCAATGAGGGCTAAAGCGCGTTTCATGGTTTCTTCTCTGGTGCAGCCACCACCGCAATGATGGAACCAAAACGATTGCTTCGCTCCTTGAGATCCTCGCTCGACCTCATCTGGGAGAGGTCACCATCCAGAAAGAGCGCGTCGTCACAGCCCAGAGATTGGAACAACTTCGCAAACTCCCAGAGTGTGGGGAGTTTTTCGGAATGAAAGTCGGTCATGGCCAGCACCACCTTGCCGTCCTTGGTCACCCCCACCCCATTCCGGATGAGCCGCCACTTCGACTTTGGGTTGAACTTGGGGTGGATCTTGCCACCGGACAACAGGAGCGGCCCGGATTGGACCGCATGAGTTACAGCAACGCCCTGTGGAGGGTATTGTGTGGCATCCATCACCATCGCGCCTTTCGGACCAACCAGAAACACCCCATTGGGCTTGAGAAAGAAGTTCCCCTCACCGTCCTTGCGATTGATGGGCTGGAGCTGCTTGCCGTCCTGCACCATCAAGCCGCTTGGGATGCCACCCGGCTCAAAGATACCTCCATTGCACAGCACTTGAGCGGGTGTCCCCTTGGTCTCCAGATATTTCGCGGCTTCGGGAAAGGTGCGTAGCGGCTTATCGTCGTCACCCTTCCAAAGGATTTTCACCTGTTCAGGCTTCACCTCAAGAATGTGGTAGCCCACCCCATCGATGACTTTCTTTTCGGGCGCGACAGACTCCTCGGCAATTGCCATAGAACCGACCGAAGGGCAGAGGAGAACCAATATGAGGGAGCGAGTCATACAAACCAAGAACTAGGAACTAAGAACTAAGAACTAGGAACCTTTGACCTCCGGCCGAAGATCACACCCCAGGGAAAGAAGTAGAACAGCAGGACCGGATAGATCGCCAGGTCCGCCATGTCGGCACCGTGAAGTCCGGCAAACACGAAGATCAGCAAGTGCATGCGGATGACATTGGCATAGGGCTTCATCATGTCTCCACCTCCCTTGCCTGCGCCCTTGAACATGGATTTGAGATCCGCGTTTTCCTTGTCCTCCTTGAGGGGCAGGTCGGAGAAGCGCGAGATGAAGGTCGCAAGCACCAGCGGCCAGTAATCGGCAAGCGCGGCACCGATCATGATCCAGGGGCTGACAAATCCGTCACTGCCTTCCACCAGCGGAAAGAAGCTGTTGAGGAATTGACCGTGGATGATGTGGAACATCCCGAAGTGGACCGTGAAGAAGGCCAGCATGAACAATCCTCCAAAAGCCATCGCCGCTCCGGCTCCCCCACCCGCTCTCACGGCCGGTGCGAAGATGGTCACCACAATCGTGGTGTAGCCAAAGGTCAGGCTGCAGATCCATAGCCCCCAGATCACGTCCCGGGCCTTCCAATCGAAGAACATCACCGCGGCCACCGTGCCGACGAAGGCGATCAGGTCGCGCACCCACTCCTTTCCGGCATCGGCCCGGCGGGCAGTGGCTTGTTCAGGATTTTCGGCAGGAGTCGATTCGTCCGGCATGGCATTGGAGGATCAGGCCAGGCCCGCCCGCACCAGCAGGGGTTCAGGATCCGGGTCGCGGCCCATGAAGTTGCGATAGAGCGTCTCGGGGGGTGCGGAGTTGCCCTTGCTGAGGATGGCCTCGCGGAAGGCGCGGCCGGTCTCGGGATTCATCACGCCCTCCTTCTGGAAGCGGGTGAAGGCATCGGCATCCAGCACCTCGGCCCACTTGTAGGAATAGTAGCCGGCGGCGTAACCGTTGGGGCTCGAGAAGAGGTGGTTGAAGCGGCGCAGCATGGTCGGTGCCTTGGTTTTGAGCGGCGGGTGGTAATCGGCGAGGATCTCGGAGTCGACCTCCTCGAGGTCGCGGCCGACGTATCGGCCGGGGTTGACGTGGATCTCCAGATCAATCTTGGAGAAGGCCAGCTGGCGCATGTATGCCGAGGCGCTCATGTAATTGCGCGCGGCAATCATCTTGTCGTAGAGCGCATCGGGAATCGTCTCGCCGGTTTCGTGGTGGCGGGCAAAGAGGTCGAGCGACTCGCGGTCCCAGCAATAGTTCTCCATGATTTGCGAAGGCAGCTCGACAAAGTCCCAGGGCACATTGGTGCCGGCCAGCGACTTCACTTCCACTTCGCTGAGCAGGGCGTGCAGGAGATGGCCGAACTCGTGGAAGATGGTCTCGACCTCGCCATGGGTGAGCAACGCGGCCTTGCCGTCCACCGGCGGGCTCATGTTGCCGACCATCAGCGCGAGGTGGGGCTTGCCGCTCTCGCCCGCCTCCATCGGATTCATCCAGGCCCCGCCCCGCTTGGACTCGCGCGGATGCCAGTCGGCGTAGAAGGAGCCGCAGTGGCGGCCGGTGTCGGTGTCGAAAATCTCGTAGAACTTCACCTCCGGATGCCAGACCTCGACCTTGCCCTCGACGGGCTCGGCGCCGGGCTCGAGGAAGACCGCATCCTTTTCCTCGATGCGGATGCCGAAGAGCTTGGAGGCGATCTCGAACATGCCCGACATCACCCCCTCCACCGGAAAGTAGGGACGCAGCACCTCGTCATCGAGGTCGTAGTCGCGCTTGCGACGATGCTCAGCCCAGTAAGCGGTTTCCCAGGGTTCCAGGGCATCGACGGACTCGCCGGTCTGCTCGGCCTTGTAGGCGGCGAGGCTTTGGTAGTCCTCACGAAATGGTTTCTTGATGCGATGATGTAGATTGTCGACGAACTCGATGGCCTGGGTGCCGCTCTTGGCCATGCGCCGGGCCGTGCTGAGGTCGGCGAAGTGGGCATGACCGAGGATCTCCGCCTTCTCGTGGCGCAGCTTGAGGATCTGGTCGATGAGCGCGGTGTTGTCGTGCTCGCCCTTGGAGCCCACCTGGGTGGACGCCTCCCACACCTGCCTGCGGATGGCCTCGTCCTCGAGGTGCTGCATCAGCGGATACATGGAGGGGAATTGCAGGGTAAAGCGCCAGGCTGGCCCTTCGATACCCTTGGCCTTGGCGTTTGACGCCGCACTGGCCTTGGCCGAATCCGGCAGGCCGGCGAGTTCGGATTCGTCGGTGATGACCAGGTCCCAGGCGTTGGTTGAATCGAGCACGTGTTCGGCGTATTCCTTGGTCAGTTTGGAAAGCTCGGACTGGATCTGGGCGACGCGCTTCTTCTGCTCGTCGGGCAGGTCAGCTCCCGACTCGCGAAAATCCTCCATGGTCTCCTCGACGAAGCGTTGCTGGATGGGCGTGAGTTCTTTGACCGCCTCGCTCTCGCCGTAGGCCTTGAGCACCTTCCACAGCTCCGCGTTGAGGGGGATGGAGGCATAAAACTCGCTGACGGCCGGCAGCATCCTGTTGAGGGCGTCCCGCTGCTGCGGGTTGTCGCTCACCGAATCGAGATGCTGCAAGCGACCCCATCCGCGGCTGAGGGTTTCGGTCGCTCTTTCCAGGGCGAGGAAGGTGGAGTCGTAGCTGAGCGAATCGGAGTCTTGGGCGCAGATCTCCTCGATGTTCTTTTTGGAGAGCTCCAGCGCATGGGTGATGTCCGGCTCAACTGCCTCTGGGCTCAGGGTCGACCAGCGAACGTGGAAATCATCGGAAAGGAAGGGGTGCTTCATCAGGGGCATGCAGGAAAGCGTCCATCATCGGCCCGACACTGGCAAGCATAGGAGCGCATGGAGCGCGGACTTTAGTCCGCCCTGGAAGATCTAAAACCGTCGGCGCACTCGTGAGAGCACGAGCGGTGTTGAGATGACAGCGTCTGCATTCCGAAGATCACTCAAACCCCAGCTCGCTCAGTTTGAGCGTGGCCTTTCCCTGCTCCTGGTTGTCGATGTCGACGATGGTGTAGCTAAGGGTCGGATCCTTGGCGGTGGTATCGAATTCAATCAGGCCGAAGGAGCATTTGCCGTTGTAGCCCATCAGGAACTCCGAACCCTTCGCGTTCTTTGCCATGCCATGGGTGTGGACATTGGTCAGCCGTGAACTCATCGCCTCGTAAAGGTCGTAACCCTTGGCTCGGGGAATCTTGCGGTAGTCGGAGCGATGGCGGTCGGCCGCCATCAGCACCACGCCGGGAATCCTGTGTTTCTCGATCGCCGCAAAGATCTCCTCGCGCTCCTGCGGAAAGCCATCCCAGGTATCCCGGCTGCCTTTCTTGACGCCCGGACTGAAGGGCACCGAAGAGACGATCACCTTGAACACGCCTTTGGAATTCCTGAGCGCGTCCATCAACCAGGCCTTCTGCACCTCACCCAGCATGCTCCCGCCCTTGCCGGGCTTGTGCCGGTAGTAGCGGCAGTCGAGCATGATGAAGTGGACATCTCCCACCATAAAATCAAACCAGCAGCCGGGCTGCTTGTCGCCACCGGCGTAGGCCGGGTTGACCCAGTTGTTGCGGAAGGTTTCCCACACCGAGCGCTTCCAGGCGGGCTGATCGATCCTGGAGCCGGGCACGCAGTCATTCATCCCGAAATCGTGGTCGTCGTAGATGGCATAAACCGGCGTCTTGGCCACTAGCGAACGCCACTCCGGCACGCTATGGCGGCGGTAGTAGCAGTAATCATTGGTCAGCTGGTGCTCCGGATCATCGATGTAAACATTGTCGCCGAGCAGCAGCAGGGCGTCGGGTTGGCGCTTGCCGATGGTCGCCCACATGTGCTCGTGCTTGGGCGTGTAGCCGGCTCCACCGCCGAATGCGACGGTGAACTTGGAGCGGGCACCTTGCGCTGGAGGAGTGCGGAACTCGTGGGTCCCACCCACCACCTCGCCGTCGATGAGCAACTCATATTCGTAATCCATGCCGTGGCTCAGCCCTTGCACCTGAATGACTGCCGTGAAGTCCTGGTCGGCCGAAGTGCGGGCGGCAATCACCTTGGCGGCTCTTGCGGGCGCGGGCGGATCCGTTTTCAGGCGGACGGAAACTTCGGCCTCCTTCGCAGTCCTGACCCAGAACGAGGCCGAATGGTCGGTGACCGAGCCGAGCATGGGCCCGTGGACGAGTGGGGATGAACGCTCCGCCACCCATTTCCGGTAGGGCTCGTAATCGTGCAGGACCTTGAGCTTCTCACGCGGTCCCGCCTGCAGACGGGTGATCGGCAGTCCGTTTTCCACTGCCTGCTTCGCCAGCTCAAGGGCCTTCTCCGGCTCATTCAGGTGACAGGCCACCATCATCTTCACGAACTGGATCTCGGCCTCATCAATCTTGCTGTTTCTCTGGGCGGGACTGCTCTCCACCTCCTTCAGGGCCGCATCGGCTTGCCCGCGAGCCAGTTTGCGAACCGCACCCCGCCCCGGATCGTGTTGGCCAGAGAGCGGCAGGATCGAGAGGGCGGCGATCAACAGGGAAAGAGGCAGGGATTTCACGTGCAAGAGTTCTACGCCAGAGCTGGCCGGTTTCTTCAACGCCAAATTCACACCCACCCTGATACCCCATGTTCGAACTCTTGGCCGCAGACTGCAAGGGTCGCCAATTCATCACCTTTTCACAGATCCTTCATCAAGCTTTCACAAACACCGTGCACAAGCACGGTGTCATGAATGCCCACGAAACCACCCACCCCAGGCTCCAGTCCCACGGAGCTACCGTCTGACCTTCGTCCGCCTGATGGCCATCGGCTGCATCTTCCTCGGTGCCAGCCTGGAGAACCACGCGAAGGGCGGTGCCGTGGCCACCCTGAAGCTGCCCCTGACGGAGTGAGCCCTCAGCCCTTGCCGGCATGCTTGCGACGGTAGGCCACCGGCGTCAGGCCGAAGTGCTTCTTGAACAGGCGCGCGACATTGGTGTCGGACTCCTCGCCCATGCCATAGGCAATTTCGGACACCGTGAGATTGGTTTCAAGCAGCAGGCGGGCGAAATTCTCCAGACGTCGATCGCGGATGTAGGAGAAGATGCTCTTGCCCGTGGCCTCGCGGAAGCGGTCGTAGAGACGGCGCCGCGAGAGACCCGTTTGCGCCACCACCTCTTCCACTTCAACGGGGCTATTGACCCGCCCGCGGATGAAGGAGATGGCCTTGGCCACTTCCGGGTCGCGGGTCTCGGCGGCATCCGTGGAAGGCCGGGCCACCACCCCCAGGGCCTCGATGACCACATCTTCCAAAGGAGGCTCGTCACCCTGCAGCATCCTGGCGAGGTAGCGTGCGGCATCGTAACCGCCACGGCGGATGTTGAGGCGCACGCTGCTTTGCGAGACGCGCGCCAATTCACAGATCGATTCATCATTACCGACGCCGATCAGGGCCACCTCCTCGGGGATGTGCAGGCCAGCCGCCACGCAGGCTTCCTGGGTCAGCAGGGCGAAATCGTCGGTGCAACAAAACACTCCCACCGGCTTGGGTAGGGCGGCCAGCCAGTCGACAAAGGGGAGCTGCAGGCTGGCCCGGTGGAGCCAGTAGTAAGCGGAGAGCCCCAGGCTGCCCAGCCAGGTGGTGGTCACAGCCGGGGTCAGATTGACGCTGGTGGCGGCCAGGTCGCCCCGCAGCAGAGCGGCCAAAAACTGGGCCGAGCGGTAGACCCACTTGGCCTCGTCGGCGGTGACAAAGCGGGCCAGGTCATAGGCCCGGGGCAGA
>JAWVYP010000007.1:0-24353 GCA_033722655.1 Akkermansiaceae bacterium
AGTCCCAGTCTGCGTACCACCCTCCTCGGCCTGTCGCCAAGCTGAGCGACACCCCAAGCTCACCGGCACCCCGCCACCCTTCAACGAGCAGACTGGGGCTCGAACGCAGTTCGAACGACCGAAGGGCCGACGAGCAACGCGAGTTGGCAAATCCTAAATCCCATGGCCGGCGGGCCATGCACACCTCGTGGACTGAGCGGAGCGAAGTCAGTCCCAGTCTGCGTACCACCCTCCTCGGCCTGTCGCCAAGCTGAGCGACACCCCAAGCTCACCGGCACCCCGCCACCCTTCAACGAGCAGACTGGGGCTCGAACTTCAGTTCGAACGCCGCTGCAATCTCTCCGCCAGCCGGGACATACAATTCTTGGGCGAGGCACGAGCCCAAGTTGCGTTTCTCCATCAGCGATCACTGCGATTTACCCACCACCTCACAAAACAAAGCCGGGTTATCCGTAATCACTCCATCCACCCCCAGACCGACGTAATGCTCGATGCGTTCTCTAGGATTGATCGTCCACACATAGTACTTGAGACCGCGCTTCTGAAATTCAGCGACAAATTCCTTGTCCACAAACTGCCGCCCCTTCGCCGTAATGCCCTGCAACTTGCGCTTCTTCAACTCGGCTGCCAATTCGCTCGCGCGGGGGCGAGGCTTGAGATCGGTGACATAGAACAAGGCCCTATCCGCCGACGCAAGATCGCGCAAGGACGCCAGGGTATCCATGCGGTTGCTCTGCAAGATCACCACCACTCCGGACGGAGTGGCGGACTCCACCAGGCTCACCACCGCCTTGAGGAATGCTTCACCGTGCTCCTTGAGATCGAGCAGAAAAACCTGCCCCGTCTCAGCCCCCTGGAGACATTGCCTCAAAGCGATGACCTGTTTCTCACGGTCCTCGGCATCCAATTCGGCGTGAGACATCTCGGAGACCTGCTTCTTGTTGATTTCGGCGTCATGGAAAAGCACCAGCTCTCCGTCCCGGGTCATTCGGATGTCCAGCTCGACGATGTCCGAACCTTTCTTCCAGGCCGATGCGATCGCCTCCCGCGAATTTTCGGGATGATGGAGGCTGTCGCCACGATGGGCAATGCAGTCGACAGCCGTCAAGCTGGGTGAGCTGATGAGCCATGAAAGGAGGAAGCGGATCATGAACTCAGGCTAGTCGGGTGAAGTGGGCTGGCAAGCGCTACGAAAGTTGACAAATGGTCGACTCCATATCGATTAGAGATAAGGATGAACTGCAAAAATCCGTGTTTTTTAAAGTCCACTTGCTATGGATCTCCAGATTGTTAAGAAATCTTAAAATTTATTTGCCGATAGCCGCACGATTCGCTAAACAAGGCTTCAATTGAGATCGCAAACCAGCCATTTGTCATCTCGACTATAAAATTTTACCAGCCAACCAACCCTACTTTGAGCGCCATGTCCCAGCCCAAAGGTCCCCAAATCCGCTTCGAGAAGGATCTCGAGATCGGATACGACAAGCCACTCGCCAAGTTCTCCGAAGCGGTCGAACTTGGCGGTGGCACGCATTTTCTTCTGGCCCGAAACGGACGCGGGAAAACCACCCTTCTACGCACCATCGCCGGCACCTTGAAGCCCATTCAGGGTGAATTCCACCATCAGGGCTTCATGCAATACCTCCCTGAGAACGTGCGTTTTGACCCTTTCATCACGCCAAAAACCATTTTTAAAACACTGCTTTCAAAGGATCGATTCAAGCAATCGATTGAACTGGCCGACCGAATTGAACTCGATGTGGACAAGCCCTTCGGCAAGCTCTCCACCGGCAATCGTCGAAAAACCACTCTCATCACCGCCGAATTCTCGATCAGCGAGGATCGGGGCAACATCCTGCTGCTCGACGAGCCCTTCAGCGGGCTCGATGCTTTTGCCCGGGCCGCCTTCGAGGAAATCTGGAAGGATTCAAAGGAAAACGTTCTCCGGCTCGTCAGCTGTCACCCGGATTACGACACCATGCAGATGCCCAGCGCGCTGCTCATCGAGGGCCTCAATGCCCGCCATCTCAGTGGCGAGGATCAGACCTGGAGCACCCTCAAACACGAACTGAATTAGCCCGAGCTTTCCGCCATGCGCCTATTCAAACTCACCGCTGCCACCATCTTCAAACGCAAGGCCTGGGCCGTTTGCGCCTTTGCCATATTGGCCCTGCCCTTCGCCCTGCCCTACATCTCGAGCGCCAGCGAGAAGCCGGTCCTGATGCAGCCCGCGCGCATCCAGGCCGCCTGGGGCCTGCTCTTGGTCTGCAGCCTCACATGGGGCCTGTTGACCGCTGCCCGGGAGGGTGAAAACAACGCCAAATCAGGCCTCGGAGAGTATTTTCACACCACCGGTGTCGGTCCCACCAGCCAGCTATTCCAGATCTGGCTGGCCGTGTTCTGTTTCGTGCTCCCCTTGATTGTAACCGCCGGCATCGTCAGCCAGCTGGGCGCCGCTCCAAGCCACCCGGATGAGCAGAAGTGGTGGTGGATCCTCATCTTCCAGTATGGATGCCTCTTTGCACTCGTGATCGCCCCCTTGCTGGCCCTGGCCATCAGTGTCGCCTCGCGCTTTGGCGGCATCACCGGCTTCAGCGTGAGTGTGCTGCTCGCCATCTATGGCCTGTATGGAGTCGGCTACCTCGACAACATGCTCAAACTCGAGGACAACCCCATCCTGAGGGGCATGCTGGCCTTCTCGCCGCAGTACCGTTTCGCCGACCTGACCCAGCGCATGTATTACAAATCCGGTGCGCTGAGCACGGAGGGCTTCCTGCTCATGCTCGCCTACTTTGCCGGCATCGCGCTCCTCTATGGCGCCCTCGCCCGCCTCGTGTTTCGCACCAAGGAAACCTTCTGAGATCCCAGCCATGAACAAAAGCCTACCCGCTTGGATTCCCTCCGCCGCATGCATCGCGGCCGGAGTCGCTTCCCTGGTGTGGATTGGCCCGCGCCTGTCACAACGGAAGGAACTCAACTTCCCACTCAACCCCTTCGGCATCAACCGCAGCCCCTATGGAGAAGTCGCGGCAATGGCAGTCCAAGGCCCCATCAGTACCGACTTCAATGTCGGCATGTATGGCGTCGCCCGCCAGAAGAAATCCGAGCAGGAGGGGGATAAGCAAGCGAACAGCAACAAGCCCAAGGGCCTGCGCTCGGGACTGCTGGGCAACATCCACCGCCTGATCGAGGACATGCGCATCGCCCACGTGCAGCGGACCAATCCGCGGCCGGCCAGCGAGGCCCTGAAAACCCATCTTCGCAGCGAAGCCGAGGACAAGCTGCGCTTTGCCTATCGGCTCGATCCGTCCCACTACGCCAGCTACACCGCACTGCACTTCTTCCTCGTTGAAGGCATCAGCGGCGACTACAAGAAGCTGACACCGGAAGCCGCCAAACTGGCAGAGGACACCATCGAATACTGTTTAAGCATCGACAACGACCCCCGCCCGGCGCTCACCGCGGCAGCGGCTTGCAACAACATCCTGCAGTTGATGTTCGAGTCCTACAAGCGGGGCGAAGACCAATACTCCATCGCTCAGATGGAGGCCGTTCTAAAGCGCTTCGACCAGTGCGTTGCCGCCTACAACCGCATTGCGCAGGAGTGGCTCGACAAGGGCAACTGGGAGCGCCTGTCCGACCAACGGGTCGGTGACATTCAAGAGCGCTACCAATTCAACCTGCGCATGCGCCAAACCGCCAAGGACACCATTGAACGCTTCCGCCAAAACAAGCCGAAATAGTACTTGTAAAAACGTCTCCTACGTGGGGTAATGCTCTAATCTCAACTTTACTCGAATTGTGTCCGTAAACGATCCACAAGCTGTTGCTCCGCCGCCCCTCCCGGCCGGACCTCCTTCCGTCGAGTCGGAGCATTTTGCTTCGGGCATGTCGGGCAGGGATCTCTTGGGCATCATTTTCCGCAAGTGCGCCGAGCTCGGCGTGTCCGACATCCAGATGCGCGCCCAGCGCCCCGTTTACATCCATACCAACAAGGGAATGGAAAAAATGGAGGACCTTGGCGTACTCTCCGCCGAAAACATGGACGAGATCCTCAAGGAGCTCATTGCCAACAAGGAGAGCGGCAGCCACGGCTTCGGTCAGTCCGATGCGGTGGAAGAACGGGTGGAGGACAAGATCCGCACCGCCATTGCCGAGTTCGAACAGACCCGTGTGGCTGATTTCTCCTGCGATGGCATCCCCCTCAATGACGAAGGTGAAAAGTCCGGCCGTCTCCGGATCCAGGGTCACCTCAGTTCTTCGGGCCTCGGCGTCACCTGCCGTATCCTCAATGACAGCATTCCGGAGCTTGAGCAGCTTGGCATCGATCCGGACACCACCGCCACCCTGCGCCATTCCGTTCTCAAACGCGCCGGCCTCTGCCTGGTGACCGGCCCCACCGGTTCCGGCAAGTCCACCACCCTCGCCTCGCTCATCGACTGGTGCCGCCGCAACCACCCAAAACACATCGTCACCGTCGAGGACCCCATCGAATACCAGTATCCCGACGACATGGAGGATCCGGAATTTCCGGGCCACCGCACCCCCTCTCCAAGCATCGTGACCCAGCAGGAAGTTGGACGAGATGTCCATTCTTACCGCCAGGGCCTCAAGGATGTGCTGCGGAAAGCCCCCCACATCATTCTTTTGGGTGAGATCCGGGACCGAGAGGCCATGGAAACCTGCATGGAGGCCGCCCAGACCGGCCACCTGGTGCTTTCCACGCTTCACACGACCGGCGCGGTCAAGACAATTGGCCGTATTTTGGAGCTTTATCCCAATGAAAGTCACGCTTCCGTGTTAAGTCGTCTCTCAGAAATCTTGATTTTTATTCATTCTCAGGGTTTATTGAATGGTATCGAACGTCGAGTCCTCACCTATGAGTTCCTCCAAAACAACGATGATGCCGTCTCCAGCGCCATTGCCAACTACGATGGCGGTGCCCGCTCACTGGAGGATGTCATCCGCCGTGCAGGCAACATCGAATGGGACTCCAACCTCAAACGCCTCGTCAAACAGGGCCTGATCACTCCCGAAACCATGGTCAACGCCCGCATGAACAAAAACGACGACGAAGTCGACATCGTCTGAAGCCGACAAAGCCCTTTTTCCAAAGCCTCACCAAAACCCTTTTTATACAAAGCCAAACACTCTCCGGGATCCACCCCGGTGCGAGGTCTCAGAAGCCTCCATCCGTCAGGTGCCCCAATCCGACAAAAAAACCTAAGAAAAACACACAACACACAATGAAACTGAAATCCCAATATACCAAACGCAAGAAGGGCATGACCCTGCTCGAACTGACCGTGGTCATCCTTGTCTTGCTCGCCCTGATCGCCATTCTCTTCGTTGGCGCTCGTGCATGGAAACGTGGTGCTGACCGTTCGGCCAACATCCTGAACATCCGCAACATCCAGCAAGCGGTCCGTGGACATGCCAACATGTTCAACTTGGACTTCGGCGACACACTGGCATCAACCGAAATCGTCAGCTCCGATGGCTCGACCGGCTACATGAAGGAGCCCGAAGCGCCGGGCACCCTGTCTGCCTACACCTACACCGGTGACGTGCCCGTGATTGGTTCGCTGTATTCCCCGAACAATGCTGATGATGCCGTCTACGGCTTCACCAGTTCGGCCGAATACCAAGACTGGTAATCGCACAATCTGGTTGGATCTCCACCCGGACATCCAGCCAAACCGTTACATCTGCGGCCTGCCCCTGGGCGGGCAGGCCGCAATTTCCCCGGGTCCGCTCAAAACCTCCTTACAACACCCCGGTCCATCCCGACCATGAGCTGCACCTCGGAACCCATTCCGCCCTACCATTTTCTTTTCCTTACCCCTAGCTTCCCTTGGCTGAGATCAAACATCCGACGTCCCTGAATCCCTGGCAGCAGTACCGCCAGGCGATATCCATTCTCAAGCACACCTCCCGTGCCAGCAATCCGGCGTGGTATCAGCGTGCGATGGAGCTCGATCTGCAATGGCACATCCGCGTGGATGGCACCCGGATCCTGAGTTATTATTTCGACAAGTCGCAAAACACCTGGAGCGACGGACCCAAGCTCAAGGAACAGGCACTTCTCGATGCCGAGATCCACGGGCCCATTGTCGATGAGGTCCTGGCCTACGCCAAAGCCCAGAAGAAGGGATGCATCGGCATCATTCTCCACATTGCCGATGAGTTTGCGACCGCAGAGCTCAATCCGGAGCTCGACAACCCGGGCTCGCTTGCCGAGTTGGCCGATCAGGCCATCAACGAACCGGCAAAGATTCTCGAAGACACCAGCACGGATCCGAAGCTCGTCTCCTGCCGCATCATGCCCTACGCGGCCGCAGGCAGTGATGTCATCGGCACGACCATCGCGCTTTCCCGCCGCTACGATCCCTTCATCGACACGATCCGCAACAAGTCGGAAAGCGCCAACTTTCCGATGATCACCCAAAGCGTCAGCGCTCCGCTGGTCGCCATGATGGGTCTCGACTCCATGCTTCCGCCCAATACGGAAAAACCCTTTGTCTCCATCCTGCAGTATCCCTGGTTCACCGTCCTGGCCTTCTTCAACGAACACGCCGACCTCAAGCTGATCCGTACTCTGCAGCACCGCGGCCTGCGCAAGGCCAGCAACTTCCGAAACGCGCTTTTCACCACCAGCGCGCAGTTGGAGTTCATGGACCCCAATCTCTACATCGTGCCCCTGGGTGAGGACATCGACTCCGGTCTGGAAACCGAACTCAAACAGAACTTCCCCGCCAGCGAGGTCCGGGCCCTGCAACCTCCCCAGAACGACAGTCTGCCTGCCTGGAGTCCCGAACCCATCATCATCAACCAGACTCCGGGGGAAAATGCATCGGTGTCGAGCATGACTTTCACCAGTCTGCAGGAAGACCAATGGGCCCTTCAGGACTTCCTGCCCCGCGATCGCGAGCATGCCGAAATCTATCCGAGCCGCATGGAAATGGGAATGCTGCGCATCACCCGCATGGTGCGCGTGCTGATCGTGCTGTTGGCGCTCGGTGGGCTCAGTTTCTTTGGCTGGAAGATCTTCACCCTGACCCAGAAGGAAGCCTGGCAGGCCGACGCCTCCAAGTCCAACATCGCCACGGCCCGTCTCCAGAAACTCAGCCAGGAACAAACCCAGATTGATCACTGGAACAACCTCTTGGCAGACCGCTCCAAGGCCTGGGTGGCCATGGAGTCATTCGCCCGCATGTTCCCGGAAAACAGCGACATGCTCATCATCAGCTTCCAGCACACCATCAACCCCGACAACATGCAGGGCCAGGGTCAGATCGGTTTTGTCAAGCAATGGAGGATTGCCGGCTTAGCGCGCGAACCTGCCATGGAATACCTCAACAATCTCGGCACCCGCAGCGGTATCACGGAACATTTCACCAAGATTGCGGATGCCACCGGCAACGATGCCTATCGTCCGGACATTGGCAACCGGAGCATCGAGGTCAACATCCGAACCCGTGAGAACCCCCTCTTCCGTCCGGTTCCCTTTGATGAGGTCGTGATGGCAGACACCACCACCTACCCCCTTACCTTCGACCTGATCATCACCCAGCGTTTCGAATCCACCGACCCTCTGGCCATTACCGTGCGTGCGGCCAAATAAGACCATGAACTTCTATCGACAATCCATCATCCTCTTCGGTGCGGTGTTTCCCGCCTTGCTCGCGGTTGCCGTGGTCGCCGGCGGCTACCTCGTCAAATCCAAGATGGAGGCCAGCTACGAGAAGAAAGCCGAAGCCTTCAAGAAGCAGGACCAGGCCAGAAGGGCCGCGGATGCCATCGAGCAGGACATCCGCGAGGACAAAGCCCATCTCGATCGCTGGATGAAGAAGCTTTCCGGCGAAACACGTGCCACCATGACCAGCATTTACTCCGAACTCGTCGAGGAGCTGCCAGAGAAGGAATTCGCACGGACAGCCTTTGAACCCCTCAACAACGAAACCGGCCTTGGCGCGGCATCCGCCCAGCCTGCCAGCACGATCCGCATGCAATACCGCGGCACCTTCCGCAGTCTCCAGAAAGCCATGCTCGAATACGAAGCCCGCATGCCCCAGCTCGTGCTGCAGGACATGAGCATCACCCCCCTCAAGACCAGCAGCTACCAGGTTGTCATGCAGCTTTCCTTTACCGCATGGGAGAAATGATCAAACGCAGCACACAAACCCTCGAACGATGAAACCCACAAGCCACAGCCGCCTCCCAGGCAGAATCCGCCCCGTCACCGCAAGCCTCGCCGCCTGCGTCGGGCTGGCCTTCTCGCCTTCCCTCCTGATGTCCCAGGGCAGCGCGGATGCTGCCGGCGAGGACCCATCGGACACGACGGCTCTGGTGAAGACCCCATCCCGTTATGTGAGCGGTGAGGAGCTGGATGCCTACCTCGAGCAGGTCAAGGACATGCTCAACATGAAGGGGCGCGCAACCGATCCCTTCGGCCAGGTGCAGAATCCGGAGGCCAAACCCCGGAAGGTCAGGACTCCGACCCTGACCAAGCGCACCCCCAGCAACTACCGACCCACTGCCTTCAGCGACATCATCGATCGCATCGAGGTCAACACCATCATGCCTGCGGAAAACCGTTTCCTCATCGGCACCCGCTCCTTCGAACTCGGTGACCGCTTTCCAATCGGCTACCGCGGCCGCAAGATCGAGGTCGAGGTGATCGGCATCAGCTCCAACAAGATCGACTTCAAGAAGGTCGAGGACGGCGAAGTTGCATCCCTCAAGCTCAAGCTCCTGCCTGCCGGCATGAGCTCCGGAACAGGCGGCGGCCTCTCCGTTCACGGCATGGAATCCAACAACGACAACGCCACGCTGCAACTCGACGCCAAATAAACCCAGACTCTCCGGGCACCGGGAATTCCCTTCCCCGCTGTCCAATCCCGACCCACGATACACGACACACAATCCCAGCCGCGCCATCCGGTTCCCGGAGAACGGCACGACACCGCACTTGCCCACACGCAAGGGCGCCCCTTACACCAAACCCCCAATACCCATGAAAGCCGCAAAACACCTCATGCTCCTTGCTGCAGGCTTGCTCGTCCTGCCCCTTCAGGCACAGGACGCCTCAGAATTGATCGAGCCGATTGCAGAAGCCACCGAGACCAAACGGGCAAATGAGGCAGAGGCCCTCGAAGAGGCCTTTGCCGCAGACGCTGTCGAAGCTGTTGAAGTCGAGGATGAAGCCGTCGAGGCCATCAATGCCGCGGATGCGGCTGAAGCAGCAGCTGCCGAAGAGGAAGCTCCACCCGAGGAGGAGGGCTTCATCATCAAGGACG
Source organism: Akkermansiaceae bacterium (assembly GCA_033722655.1). Classification (GTDB taxonomy): domain Bacteria; phylum Verrucomicrobiota; class Verrucomicrobiia; order Verrucomicrobiales; family Akkermansiaceae; genus Luteolibacter. Next base: position 9,300 of record JAWVYP010000007.1, read on the forward strand.
CCAAGCTCAACGACATCTTCCAGTTTCTGGCCAAGTCCGCCGGCAAGCAGTACTTCCACAACAGCAAGATCGCCGGTCCGGAATACCAGGTCACCGGCATTCTCAACAACGGCGATCCCCTTCAACAGATGGAAGAGCTCGCGTTCATGTACAGCCTTTCCCTGCACACCAAGGGCGACACCATCTATGCACTGACGCAGGGCCAATTGGGACAACTGCCCAGCTCCGAGTTCCATTACCAGTTGCGCTATCTCCGCCCAACCGATGTGGAAGCCATCAAGAATCTGATCCGCCCCGTGCTGACCCCGGGTACTGGCATCGTCAACTTCGAGCCCAAAACCAACACCATCATCATCATCGATTCCGCGCACCGCATTGAGGCTGCCCAGCGCCTGCTGCACAACATCGACAAGGCAAAGGGCCAGATCATCGTCGAAACCAAGATCCTGCGGGTCAACTCCTCGGCTGCCCAACGCACGGGTGTGGACTGGTCCGGCTCCCTCGGCAGCGAAGGCACCAGCCTGAGCGTCAACCGCAGCCTCAATGCCGTCTTCGGCATCGACAGCGTGACGGATGCCACCGGTGCCTTTGATGCGGCCAACCTGGTCCTCAGTCCGATCCAGGTCGACGGCGTGCTGCGCGCCCTCGCTCAAGGAGATCTCGCCAGCCAGGTTTCCAACCCGACCCTCATCACCGAGGACAACGAGCAGGCCTCCATCTCCATCATCGATCGCATCCCGATCATCACGACCACCACCACCCAGGCCACTTCCGGCGGCAACCCCACGGTGACCGAGGAGGTCCGCTACAAGATTGACCAGAGTGACCCCAGCATCACCGACAACCCCGAGACACACCGGGAAATCGGCATCTCGCTGGTGATCACCCCGACCCTGCTGCCCGATGGCACCATCCGCATGAAGATGAGACCGCGCACCGCCCAGATCACCGGCTTCACCGACGGCGTGCTCCAGCCGGGTGCCAGCAGCGCCAACGAGTACCCCAATGTGACCGAATCCATGATCGAAACCCTCGCCCGCATTCCCGATGGCCACTCCCTGGTGGTTGGCGGCTTCTACGGTGAGGTGGAATCCGACAAGAGCAACAAGATCCCCCTGCTTGGCGATCTCCCCGTAATCAACTTCTTCTTCAAAAGCGAGGAAACCATCAAGGAAAAGACCAGCCTGGTGTTCATCGTGACCCCCACCTCCTACGACCCAACCAACGGACTTGCCAACGACCGCGTCGGCAAAACCATCCGTTCGTCAGCCGACTTCGGCAAGGACTACAACTGGGTCGACCCCCACAATCCGGGACCTGCCCACGAGCCCAACCTGCAGCGCACCCTGCGCGGCCTCCAACCCCTCGAGGCTCCCTACTACCCCCGAGCCAAGGTCGTTGCCCCCCCGCCTTCCAACTGAAAGCCCTGATCGCGCAACGGCCTTCAGGCCGGAATCATCATCCTGGTGGATGAGAGCCCGGCCCGAGACAGGCGGTTCCCAGTCACCCTGCTGACCCAAACCCGACAATGGTGGATGAATCATCACCGTTCAGCTCCTCACCGGACGAACAGCCGCCGGAACCCAAACCGGCAGCAGTCCCGCAACTGACCCCTCAGGAGCCGGACGCGGACCCTTGGGACTTTGCCGAACTGTGTCTGGAACAGACTGCGGCAGCCATCCACGAGTCCCGGGCAGCCACTCCCACGGAGCTGAACTCGGCGATGAGCGCGGCCCGGGATTTCCACATCGACAACAAGCCGGCCGACCTCATCGAGGTGCTGGCTCGCGTCCAGGGACACGAAGAGGAGAATCTCGGCCCCGCCCTGATGGACCTGGCTGACAAGGTGGCTGCCACCCTCACGCCTTCCCCTCCGGTCATCCCCTTCGGCGGCAAGCTGATGGCCCCATCCTCCTTCTACGAGCAGTTCGACCGCATTCACGAAATCGCCAGGATCCTGCTCTCCCCCGTCCTCTATGCCGAGGACACCGATGCCGTTGGCACGGCCTCCATGAATCCGGTCGCCTGCAAGCTCCTCGCCGGGGAAATTGCCGCCTCCGTCCACAAGCGCTTCGGCATCCGCCCCTTCGTCAGCGCTGCCCGGCTCGACTACGAGACCTGGAGTTTCCTCACCCGCAAGCACTTTGAGTTATGATCGAGTTTGACGGCATCACCTTCAACGAAATGATCAGCCGTCAGATCATGGCGGAGCTGGGAGGTCATGATCCGGCTTACGAGGAGCTGGAGCAGGACCAGGTGGCCAACCGGGTGACCCGTTACAGCTTCATGGGTGCGATCGCCAAGATGAACGGCCTTCCCTTCTTTCCGAAGGTCGCCGAGTTCTGCGACGCCGACCTCCACACGGCCTGTGATTCCACCGTGATGACCCGCGGCTTCTTCGCGCCCCTGTGCATGTCGGGCACCGACAAGCTCATCGTCGCCATTGCCAACCCGTGGAGTCCGCTGGCCGAGGAATACCTCGCCCCGCGCTTTCCCCATCTCGAGATCGTCAGGGTGGTCACCCTCGCTTCCGAGATCAGCCGCGCCATCGAGTCGGTGGCGACCAACAGCGGACCCAGCAAGTCCGACCTCGAGGCCATCGACGTCGAGGACCAGGACGAGGGAATCAACGACTTCGACGTCACCACCGACTACACCGAGCCGATGGCCCAGCTGATTGCGACCATCATGTCGGACGCTGTCCGCACCCGGGCATCCGACATCCACTTCAAGGTGGAGAAGGAGTCCTTCTACTATTCCTTCCGGATCGATGGCGACCTCGGCACCAAGGTCGAGATCCCGATGAAGCTCAAGGACCGCCTGGACGCCTACCTGCTCAACCTGATGAAGCTGCCCACCGAGATCCGCAACACGGCTCCCGGCATCTCGGGCCGCTTCACGATCTCCTACTTCCACCGTCCCATCGACATCCGCTATGAGCGCCACCGCACCTACCGCGGATACCACGTCACCATGCGTCTGCTCGACAAGAGCAACATCAACGTGACGCTGGGCAAGGGTACGCTCGCCTTCGACGAGGAAACCATGTTCGCCCTCAACAAGGTGATGAAAATCCCGGCGGGCATCATCGTCATGTCCGGCCCCACCGGTTCGGGCAAGTCCACCACCCTCAACGCCATCCTGCGCGAACTCAACCGCCCCGAAGTCAATATTCTGACCCTCGAGAACCCGGTGGAGGATGAGGTGCCCGGCATTACCCACTGTGACCTTCGCAGTCCCAAGGAGTTCAAGCCCATGATCTCGTCCTTCATGCGCTCCGACCCCGACATCATCCTGATGGGTGAGGTTCGCGACATCGAGTCCGCCGAACTCGCCATTGAGGCCGCGGTGACGGGCCACAAGGTTCTGACCACCATCCACACCCCCCGTGCCTCCCAGATCATCGAGCGTTTCGAGCAGCTCGGCATCGAGCGCTGGAAAATCGCCCAGACCCTCAAAGCCGCCTGCGCCCAGCGCCTGGTCAAGGTCCTCTGCCCGTACTGCAAGGAATCCATCGACGGTCTCAGCGACTCGGACCGCAAGACCTTCAGTCTGGACGACAGCTGGGAGGGCATTCCGCTCTTCGAAGCCAAACAAGGGGGTTGCGGTGAGTGCCGCAATTCGGGTTATAGTGGTCGAACCGCCATTCTCGAAATCATTCCCATTACCCCCCGATATTCTGATATGCTCTCAAAAGGAGAAATGACGCCATACGAACTGGAAGTCAAAGTTGCCGAGGAAGGGGTTCTCCCCAACCTCCGCCGCAACGGGCTGCGCCTGCTTCGCGAAGGAAAAACCGACCTTGCTGCTGTCAGCAAGGTCATCGACATGACCTACACCGATGACTAGTCAATCCGCCACTGCCAAAAGCCCGGCCAAACCCGGCCAGGGAAAAGAAAAGCCCCAAAGCCTGCTTCAGCGACTCAACAACCCGGGCAAGCCCAAGCCATTCACCAAGAAGGAGCTGGTCGACATGTTCCGGGGGATCGGTTCCATGTTGCGTGCCCAGATCAACACTTCCGACTCGCTCAAATATTACGCCCACGGGCTGCCGAACAAGTCCATGGTCGACTCCCTGAACAAGGTTCGCGAGGACATCAACGCGGGCATCAGCGTGCACGAGGCATTCCGTCGAACCGGCCGCTTCAATGAGACCATCATCGGCCTCATCCAGGCCGGTTCGGATGCCGGCTCGCTCCACCACGCCTTCCAGTCCCTCGCGGAACGACTCAAGACCGAACTCTACTTCGAGAAGGCGCTCAAGAAGGCGACCCTCACCCCCAGTGTCATCATTGGCGTGCTGCTGGGTGCCTTCATTGTCTCCCAGGTCAAGATCGTGCCCCAGGTCGAGGAAATGCTCGCGGATGTCGGTGCCGAACCGGACGGCATGACCGCCATCTCCTTTGCGGTCAGCGCCTTCACCCAGAAGGTCTGGCCCTTCGTCATCATGGGCATCATTGCCATCATCGTCATCATTGCCCGCTCCTCGAAGGTGAAGAACTTCCTGCTCGGCTTCGGCATGGCCAAGTGGCGCCTCCTGCGACTGCTCATCATGAGCATCCGCCAACTGACCTTCATTTCAACCATCAAGCTGCTGCACTCCAACGGCATCAACTTGGCCAAGTCCATCCGCACCTCCGCCAACAGCGTGAAGGGCACCCCCTTCTATGAGGAACTGAGGACGGCCGCCGACAAGTACGAACATTCCGGCGTGCCGCTTTCGACCGCCTTCGACAAGTTCACCTCCTGTGACGCCCAGGTCACCCACATGCTCGCCATTGGTGAGAAATCGGCCTCCCTGGACACCCAGCTCGCCATGCTTGCAGAAATGTACGAGGAGGACTCCCAGACCCACATGCAGGTCTTCTCCGCCACGGTCAGCTTCGTCGTGCTGATCATCGCCGTGTTCCTGATTGGCGCGGTGTTCGTGGGCACCTTCCTGCCCATCTTCCTGATGGGACCGAAGATGATGAACAGCGCTTCCGGCTGATCTTCGCCAGGAAGACGCCCAACATCCCAAACACCACCAACCCCCACCACCATGCAACAGACCGGCTTCGATCGATGGCTCAAGGAGAAGTTTGCCTATGACACCCACATCCAGGTCCTCCGACTGCCGGAAACGATGCCGCGCGGGGTCAAGGTGGTGGAACTGCCGGACATCCCCGGCCGCCGGTTCCAGTACTTGTTGGTGGTCAAGAAATCCAAGATCGCCAACGAGCTGTTCTCCATCCTCAAGGACGAAAGCATGATGTACAACACCCAGATCGTGACGCGCGACACTTGGTATCGCAAATTCGTCGCCCCGGAGGAGAAATCGGTCACCTGGACCATCATCTCCTGGACCATCATCGCCGCCATGGTGACCGGTGCCGCCATCGTGATCATCGACATCCTGCGCAACCCGGAATTCCAAAAGAACCTCAAGGAAGCGCTGGAGATTCTCAAAAGTTGATATCCCGCCCCAAATCGCCTATATTTCCAGATTGAACCCTTGGACCCAGGCCATGAAACACTCCATCAAAACCCAAAGTCCCGGATCGCGCGGCGTCACCCTCCTCGAGATGACCGTCGTGATCCTGCTCATCCTCTCGCTGATCGGCATCGGCACCTTCTCCGCAGCAAAGATCGGTGAGTGGAAACTCGGCCGCAAGGCGGGCGAAGAACTGCGCGCGGTCCACGCGGCCCAGCGCCTGTTTCTCGCCGACAACCCGACGACTCCTGTCTCTTCCATCACTGCAGACGATCTTCTGCCCTACATGCAGGGAAACCCGTCCGCCCTGCCCACCGTGGAATCCCTTGACGGGACCACCCTCACCATCAAAGTGGATGTGAATCCTCCCGTTGTGGATGCGGGTGGAGGCGCCGCCTACGATCCATCCGGCAGCTCCTCCGACTCGCTCTGGGACATCGGAAAATGAACCTGCGCCTTCCCACCATCGCCCTTGTCGCACTGGCAGCATGCCTGCCCTGTCATGGTGAGGAGTTCCGTCACGTTGGCGACTATCTGCTCAAATCCCACTTCAAACTGACCGGTGACAAGGCCACCCCCATCCCGATCAAGCCCATTGCCTTTCGGGTCTACAGCGACGGCGTGACCGTCAAGGTGGTGGCCGAAGGCGATGACGAGGCGCACACCAAATTCGAGATCTACTGCTCCGACGGCATCGGCCGCCAGCGCCAGGCGGGTGGCGCCCTGGAAATCATTCCCGGCATCCAGGCCACCAGCACCGTCGGCGGGGTCCTGCGTCATTTGCGCCTGTCTGCCGAATCCATGACCATCACCACCTTCCCGCGCGTCTCCAACCAGACCATCGTCAGCCACTCGATCGCCGCCGAACCCATCCCCAAGGACAAACCATCGACCCCCACTGAATGAAGCCCATCCCCGCACCATCGAACCGCGATGAGCGCCCTGAAGAAGCCACGGCCGCCACGGCCTCGGACCTGCTGAAGATTGCCCCAGCCGGCAATGCCAGGCGGCGGCAAGCGCACGCCACCGTCAACCGGGCCTATCCCTGGCTGCTCATGGCCAGCACCTCCATCGCGGTGTTCTTCGGACTGATGTACATCAACAAGGATGTGGTGGTAGCCGGAGATCCCACCAAGCAACTTGCCGCTGGGCAGATTGGCGAAACCGGCCCGCTTGCCGGCACGGGTGACGAAACAGACGCTGGCGACGGCAGCCTGTTGCCGCCTGCGGACAGCCTGCCCGGTGAAGCCGCCCCGGCTTCCAATGCTGCCGGGAAGGCATCCAGCACCGCAATCAGCACGGCTCCCATCCACTCCACCTTCGAGGAGACCAACATGCGCGTGCAGCACATTCTCACTGCCCGGTCCGACGACGGCCATGTCAGCCGCATCGATCTGGAGGTGCCAGTGCTCTACCCCAGCCGACAACTGCGCTGGACGCCTACGCAAATCGTCCAGGCCGAGAGCTTGATGGTCCGACTGATGGACTACCAACTCAAGTCCCAGGAATTGCGCGCCGAGGGAGAGCAGCTTCTTAGGGACTGGAACTCACTGATCGGGGATTCCATCCCGGCCCCCCGCCTGCGTGCCGACAGCCCCTCCATCCCCGGCAACCAGCAGCACGCCATCGTCAATTCGGGACCCGTGGACACCACCACCCAGGACGCCATTGAAATCGAAAACGAGGACCAGCCATGAAGCCGATCATTCCACTTTTCTGCTGCACCCCTCTTCTGCTGGTTCCCATCCAGGCCCAGGAGAAGGCCAGTGAGCCCGATCCCGTGGAGGCCGCCATCGAAACCTTCAACAATCGCGACCGCTCCAATCCCATCGAGCCCTTCTCGACCACCCGCGAACAGGCCACCCAAGTGCCCGTCACCCCCGAGGAGGCCGGTCCCGTGCTGGTCACCGGCAAGCGGCCCGAAAACCGAGATCTCATCGATATTTCCGAAATCCCGATCGACCCCGAAGTGGCTGGAGAATTGCCTCCCGCGGACTTCAGCGAGCCCAAGGGCCTGCGGCTGCGCGTCGAGCGCATGGAGGCCGGAAAGGGCGAACTGGAGCCCAAAAACATCAGTTTGGTTGCCCCCTTCCCAGCCAAACCCCTGGATGAGGCTCCCAAGGGATGGCGACTCGAAACCTCAAGCACCGCCCCGGCCCTCAGGCGCCAGGTGGAATTGGCTCCCGGCAAGTCCATCACCCTCACCATTCGCCCCCATGTGCTGGTTCCCGATGCCGACCAGGATCAGGTGCTGTCGGTTGCGGAACCCGGATTCGAGGCTTCACTTGGATACCAACAATCTGATACAGTGGCGGCTGTGTTGTCGGATTCGATCCGCAAGCTCGACGAGGACTCCCGCCAGATCGGCCGCGCAATCGACCAACTCCAGCAACTCATCGTCTCCCTGCCAAAGCCTGAAAGCCCATCGAATATCCCCGATGCGCAAAACCCCATCCCTGAACAACCATGAACCCATCAGTCGTCCCCATCTGCTGTGGTCTCGCCATGACTGCCGTGTTTTCTGCCGGTGTCAGTCACTGGTGGTCGGTGCGTGAATTCACCTCCATTCTCGAAAATGGCGTGCCCATCGCTCCCGCCAAAGCACCTGCCAATCCCGCTGATGTCGGCAATCCCGCTGATGTCGGCAATCCCGGTGATGGAAGCCCGTCGGCCGTTCCCGCCTTTGCTAGCAATTCCGAGGCCGACATCTCCCGGCATCCCGAAATCATGGCGGCCAGAAGCAAGGGCCAGGAGGAATTCTTCGCGGCACTCACCGAAAAACTGAATCGGGTGGATGCCCAGAATCGCGATCTGCTCGACCAACTGGCCGAGACCAATCGCGACATGATGAAACTGCAATTCCGTGTCGACACCCATTCCGAATCCTTCCGTCCCCTCCCCCTCGTCGAGGACAAACCCTTCAGCACTGTGGACCAGAACCCCGGCGTTCTTCCTCCCAGGGCCGGTCAGGTCCAGCTTCCTTCCTACGAGTGAGGCTTGCCTTCCATCTGGCACTGACACTGTGGCTGATGGCATTGGGCCAGACGCCCTCCGTGGCGGCACCCGAATGGGTTGAGGAAGTCGGTCCCGACAAGCCCGGCAATCATCCCCATCTGCAAGCGGGCGAGTTGGTCTTTTCCCTAAGCTGGCAGGGCATTGTCAATTCGGGTGAGGTGACCCTGGACATCGGCAAGGCCGGTGCTCACAAGCCCGGGGTGGTCGTCATCCAGACCGACAGCAGAACCATGGGCCCCGGCGGGGCCCTCTTTCCCTATCAGGGGCAGGGCTGGTCGGAAATCAATGTCCGCTCCCTCAGGCCGAGATACCTCAAGACCACCGAACACAAGGATGGGAAACACATCGAGATCGAGAACCGTTTCTTCTCCAACCGAGTCTCCTACAAAAAGACCACCACCGAAGAGGACCAGTCCCGGGTCAAATCCCATGTCTTTGCCCAGAGCCCGGTACACGACATCGGCTCGGCCATCCTCTTCATCCGCAGCCAGAAGCTCGAGGCCGGTGATGAGATCAAACTCATGCTGCATCCCGGTGGCAGCCCCTACCTGCTAAGCGCCAAGGTAATCGGCCAGGAAAAGCACCTGGAGCTCGAATGCATCAAGCTCAGTCTCGAGCTCAACAAGATCGACCTCAAGACCCTCGAGCTGAAGCCTTACGAAAAGCTCAGGAAGCCGGCCCTCCTGTGGCTCACCGACGACGCCCAGCGCCTGCCCCTGGAGCTGCGTGGCAAGATCTTCATCGGGGAGGTCAGGGCCACTCTGGAGGCCTACAACGAGGCCTGATGCCCGAAATCCGGTGGTTTCGGCCCCAAGGAGGCCCCTCAAGTCCCCTGAAATCAGTGTTCGGGCGCAAAAAAACCTTGCGCGGCCCATTCTTCCGTGATGACCTCCCCGCCCGCCCATGAGGCACGGGCATATCGCCCACCTGATGGGCTGGACAACCCCACCAACCCCCAATTTCCCTACGGCCATGGCCTACGCAGTGATCAAAACCGGCGGCAAACAATACCGCGTCCAGGAAGGAACCCGTTTCGACGTTGAAAAGCTCGATGCCGAAGTTGATTCCGAGGTGAAATTCGACGCCCTGATGGTCGGCGAAGGTGAATCCATCAAGGTCGGCACCCCGACCGTTGACGGCGCTTCGGTGACCGCCAAGGTCGTCAACCAATACCGCGGCAAGAAGGGCATCGCCTTCAAGTTCAAGCGCCGCAAGGGCTACCACAAGACCAAGGGCTACCGTCGCAGCCTCACCACCCTCGAAGTCACCTCGATCGCAGGTTGATTCCCGCTTCTCTGTTTATCTCCAACCCCCTGATTCCATGGCTCACAAGAAAGGACAAGGTTCCGTCAAGAACGGTCGCGACTCCCGCAGCAATCGCCTCGGCGTGAAAAAATTCGGCGGCCAGACCGTGATCGCCGGCAACATCATCATCCGCCAGCGTGGCACCAAGGTTCATCCCGGCACCGGAGTTGGCTGCGGCAAGGACCACACCCTCTTTGCCCTCGTCGATGGCAAGGTCGAATTTGACCGCCAAGGCCGCCGCGTCAACGTGGTCGCCAGCTAAGCCGCAAAAGCAAATTTTCAACAAGGCCGCTCCCTTCACGGGCAGCGGCCTTTTTTTGGTCGCTTCGCGACCGACAGCAGTCATTGGTCAGCAGTCATCAGGGCGCAAGCGCCGGTGTCAGCCGCAAGATGAACTCGCACCGATTTGATGACCCCATGGGACCTTGCCTTGCCTAACAGCGCACAACTGACCGCTGACCGCCTCAACTCTCAAAGTAGGTATACCCATTCAAGCCCTCCCGATACAGATCCATGATCTCGCGGCGTTCCTTGGGGCTGATGCGGCCATCGTTGACGGCCTTTTCGGCGAAGTTTCGGAAGCGGGTCATGAGCTCCTTGGGGTCGAACTCCACGTAACTGAGGACGTCCGCCACGGTGTCGCCCTCGACCTCGTGGGTATAGACCGGTTTGCCGTTTTCTAGGTGCACGCCCACCACATTCGTGTCGCCGAGCAGATTGTGCAGGTCTCCGAGGGTCTCCTGATAAGCGCCCACGAGGAACACGCCAATGCAGTAGGAATCTCCGGGACGCAGTTCGTGGAGCGGCAGCACCCTTGCCACGTCCTCACGGTCGATGAAGCGGTCGATTTTGCCGTCGCAATCGCAGGTGATGTCCGCCAGGACTGCTTGCTGGCGCGGCTTCTCGTCGAGGCGGTGGATGGGCATGACCGGGAAGAGCTGGTCGATGGCCCAGGAGTCCGGCAGGGACTGGAAGAGCGAAAAGTTGCCGTAGTAGTAGTCGACCAGGGTCGAGGAAAGCTGGCGCAGATCCTCCGGAATGTCATCCAGCTTGCGGATGATGGCCGAAATCCGGGTGATGATGTGCATGAACCAGGCTTCGGCAAGGCCCCGTTGGCGCAGGGTTGCGTTGCCGTAAAAGAACTGGGCTCGCACCTGATCGCGGTAGTAGGTCGCGTCATTGAAGCTCTCCTGCAGGTTTTCCTTGGAAAGCGTCTTGTTGACGTAAATCAGATTGAAGAGGTTCTGGGGCGCCTCCTTGGGGGTATCCGGCTCGACATCGCTGGTCTGGGCCTGGGTCACATCGAGGATGTTGAAGACCAGCACCGAATAGTAGGCGACCACCGCACGGCCACTCTCGGAAATCAGGTCCGGATGCGCCACTCCGGCCTTGTCGCAGTTCTGGGCAATCACCTCGACCACGTCGGTGCAGTACTCGCTGGCCGAATAGTTGCAGGAGGCCTGGAAGTTGGTGTGCGAGCCATCGTAGTCGACGGCCATGCCCCCACCGATGTCGAGCACGCCCATGGGAGCTCCCTCCTTGACCAGGTCGCAGTAGACGCGGACCGCCTCGGTGGCCCCCTCACGGATGGCGGCAATGTTGGGGATCTGCGAGCCCTGATGGTAGTGCAACATCTTGAGGCAGGCCAGATAGCCCTGCTCCTTGAGTCGGTCCACCACCTCGATGACCTGGGCCGCATTGAGCCCGAACACCGACTTGTCACCGGCGCTCTCCTGCCAATGGCCCGAACCACTGGCCGACAGGCGGATGCGCACCCCGAGGTTGGGCAAGACGTTGATCCGGCGGGAACGCTCGATGATCAGGTCCAGCTCGCTGGGCATTTCGAGCACCAGCATGACCTTGAGTCCCATTTTCTGGGCCTGGAGCGCCAGATCGATGAATTCCTCGTCCTTGTAGCCGTTGCAAATGATGTAGGCCTCCGGGTCGTGCATGTGGGAGAGCGCGGCGATCAGTTCGGGCTTGGAACCGGCCTCCAGGCCATAATGGTAGCGCTGGCCGAACTCGGAAATCTCCTCGATGACCTGCCGCTGCTGGTTGACCTTGATGGGATAGACTCCGCGATACTGGCCACGGTAATTGACCTGCTCGATCGCACTGCGAAAGGACTCATTGATCTCGGTGATGCGCGAGTGCAGCAGATCCCGAAAGCGCAGCAGCACTGGCAGCTCCGTGCCCCGGTCACGGAGACCGTCGATGACCTCGTGGATGGAGACTTCCTTGAGTTGCTCTCCATCCTCCAGGCGCACGGTGACGTGCCCCTTGTCGTTGACGCCGAAGTATCCATTGCCCCAGTCCTCCACCCCGTAAAGCGCTGAGGAAGCCTCGGGAGTCCAGGAAGTGGCGGGGGTCGATGCGAGATGGGTGCCGTGGGCAGGGGTGGTCATGACAAGTGTTCTGAATCCTTAGGGTTGCAGCCGCGCCGCTTCAAGGGGCTTTCCAATCCGGAAACTCGGTTTGGAGCATCTCGCGGTATTTATCGGCCTCCTTTTTCTCGCCGGCAGCCTCCTGGGCCGCCACCAGCTTGTGCAGGGCGAGTGGCTTCAGCTCCTTGTCCTTGATGAAGTTGACCACGATCAGGTATTGGGCAGAGGCCTTGTTGGGATCGCCTTCCTTCATGTCCAGATCCCCGGCCAGGATCCTCAGACTGCCCCGGGTGCGGCCCTGGGGCTGCAGCTCGAGGGCGTCGTCCACCGCCTGGCGAGCCTCTTCAAGCTGGTCGAGCATGAGGTGGGCCCGGCCAAGATCCAGCAGGCCATCGGCACGCCAGGCCGGGTTATCCTCGATTTCGAGCACGTTTTTGATCGCAGGCAGAGCCTGCTCCGGCTTGTCGGTTGCGAGCAAGGACTTGCCCAGATAGCGCCATACCTCCTTGGGGGTTTCACGGGGTTCCCCGGGATTGGCAATCAGGGCGAGGAAGGTTGCGGAATCCTCAAATTTTTTGGCATTGTAGGATTGCATGCCCACCCACTGGACGGCCTGGTCGGGAAGCTCCCCGACGTATTCCTTCTCGATGGCGAGGTGCACTTCCTCAGCCAGCTTGTCGATATTCTGGGCGGCAAAGTAGCCCAGCGCGAGGAGCAGTCCGGCATGCTTGCCATAGAGGTCGCCACGCAGTTCACGCGCCTTCTCGAGCGGCTCGATGGAGAGTTTGGGGCGGTTGGTCTTCACCAGGCCCCAACCGAGCCAGTAGTTGGCCTCCGCCTCCAGCTTGGGACTTAGCCCGAAGTCCTCCTCCAGCAGACCCTGATAGCGCGTCAGCATGTCCTCGACCTGGTTGGCCCCGCGCCGCAGGCGGGCCGATTCGAGCCAGGCGAGTTTGACCATGTCCACCGGATTGCCGAGTTTCACGATGCGGTCGTAGTCGGCGACGGCTTGCTCGAGTTGTCCGGCCCGCTCGTGGACCTTGGCTCGCTTGGCCAAGGCCGAGGGAATCCGCTTGTCCTCGCTGTGATTGCGGATGAACTCGTCCAGGGAGCGCAGGGCCCCCAACTGGTCGCCCGCCTCCGCCAGGCACCAGCCGCGCTGGTAGAGCAGACCGGGCAGGTTGGCCTTGCTGATCTTGCTCTCGTCGATGCGGTTGTAAACCTGGGCCGCGGCCGCCACCTTGCGTTCGTCGTAGAGGCTCTCAGCCTTCATCATCAGCGCGGTGTGGATGCGGGTGTCATCGGGCCGGTTGGCGGCATACAGCTCGAGGAAGGCGTCCACCTGCTCGGGCACATGCTTGCCCTCGATGCGGTAAAAGCACATCAGGCGGTAGAACGAAGCCTGGAAGGCGAGGTCGGACGCCGGTGCGACCATGCGTTCGATCTCGCGGAACAACTTGATCGCCTTCTCCGACTCCTCGAGGTGCATCAGGGCGCGCCCGACCAAGAGCAGCCTCGCGGCCTGCTGCTGTTGCGGCAATTGGATGTCGCTGGCCTCGTGCAGTTCGATGACCTTTTCGTAGCGGCCGGCCTCGAAGTGGGCGTTGAGCAGGGCGGAATGGGCGGCCGGCCACCAGTTTTTCATTCCCTCGGCTTCGAGGATCCGTTCGAGATGAGCCACGGCCTGCTCCGGCTTGTCGAGGCGGTCCGCAGCCTTCGAGGCATTCAGCAGGGCCTCTGCCCGAACATTGTCGGGGGCCCCCATCGCGGAAACCTCGAGAAACAGTTCGAGGGCTTCATCGAAGCGCTCGAGATGCATCGAACAGTGCCCCAGGCCGAGCTTGGACATGGCAATGAATTCACCCCCCTGGGGATCGGCAATCACCTTGCGGAAGGCCTCCATGGCCTTGGCATGCTGATCGGAAAGGCGGTAGCAATGGCCCGCATAGTAGAAGCCCCTAGCCGCCTCGCCTTCGCGATTGCTCTCCTCGCCATAGCGCTCGAAGCGCGGAGCCGCGTCAGCAAAATTTCCCTTGTTGTAATCCTCGGCCGCAAGGGCGTAGGAAGCGGCGGCCACCCAGGGCCCCTCTTCGAAGCGCTGGACCAGGGCCTTGTAGCAGCGCATCGCATCCCTGGCTTTGCCCAGTTGCTGGAATGAGGAGCCCAGATACCACCAGGCCTTCGGCGTATTTTCGTGCTCGGGAAAATCGATGAGGTAGGAATCGAAAATGCCCACGCACTGGGCAAGGAGCCTGCGCTTCTGGGCCGGATCCTGCTCGGCCTTGGCCTGGTCGTAGAGGTTCTTGCCTCGCTCGAAGAAATCCTTGCCGGCATCGGCCACCAGGGCCTCGTTGCCATCCTCCGCTGGTTCCTCCTGGGCATGGGACCACGTGGCAAGCAGCGACAGGCCTGCCAGCAGGCAGGTCAGGGAGCGCAGTGGGCTGGATTTCATCATGGGATCGGGCGCAGTCATTCCGCGGCCTCGGGTCGTTGTGTGGCAAAGGAAATGTTCCAGATGCCGGCCTTCTGGCAGGTATCAATCACCTCGACGATGCGCTGGTAGGTCACGGCTCCATCGCCGCGGATGCGCACCGGCTGGTTCTCGAATTGCCTGGCGATGGGCTTGAGCTTGTCGTGCAGCTGACTGAGACCAACCGCCTCGCCTTCCACCTTGATGGCGCCATTCTCAAGGATGTTGATGATAATCTCGCCCATCGGGCGGGTCAACTCCTCGCCCTGCTCTGCGGTGGGCACCGAGACGTCGAGTTCGGTCTCCGAGCGGCTGAACTGCCAGGTCACGATGAAGAAGATCAGCAGCAGGAAGACGATGTCGATCATCGGCGCCAGCTGCATGCCGGCGGATTCTGGCTGTCGACT
>JAWVYP010000008.1:0-23887 GCA_033722655.1 Akkermansiaceae bacterium
TCCCAGGGCCAGCACCAGGTGATCAAAGCGCAGGTCGGTGATGCCGACAAAGGAACCGGCCTTGATGCGCACGGTCTTGGACTTCATGTCCACGCTCTCCACCTTGCCACGAAAGACCTCCGCCCCCTTGCAGAGCTGGCGGATGGGGTTGATCACCACGTGCGGCGAGAGCGAGGCGCCCGCGACCTCCGGCAGCATGGGCTGGAAAACCATGTAGTTTTCCTCCGAAACGATGGCGATGCGGGTGAAGCGCAGCTTGCTGCCCAGAGACTTGGCGACCTGGCGAGCGCAGTAGATTCCGGCAAAGCCTCCACCGAGGATGACGACCTCGTAGAGGCGTTTTTCCTTGTTGGTTTTCGGGGTGGAGGGGTGGGACATGGCGGGACGGAGGGGGTGGGACACATGGGCTAGGTGGAGAGTTGGAGCATGGCCCCTCTGCCATGCACATAGAGTGCCAAGGAGCATCCCATTCAGCACGCACCCATCCCGCCCCTTCCCCCCCGCAATCCCTTGCTCCCACGCCTGCCTCACGCTACCCATGGGGCATGGAAGGCTTTGAGCAACAGGTGGCCAAGGACATCGGTGGCAGCGGCATCGATGCCATGGTCGCGGGCTTCTACCGCCGGGTGAAGGCGGACGAACTCATCGGCCCGATGTATCCTGACGATGACTGGGAGGGCTCCGAGGAGCGCCTGCGCCTCTTCCTGCGCTTCCGCCTGCTTGGCGAGCAGGAATACCTGCTCAAGCGCGGCCACCCGCGGCTGCGCGCCCGACACATGCCCTTTGTCATCGGCGAGGCCGAACGCGACCGCTGGCTCAAACTGATGGGCGAGGCGATGGATGAGACGGAAGTGAAAGGCCCCGTCCGCGAGGGCCTCGACGCCTTCTTCGCCCAGGTCGCGGACTTCATGCGCAATCGTTAGGCATCCTTGCGCCCCGCCGGATCCAAGGAAGTCCCTTGTGGTCGGCCCCTTCCCGTGGTGTGTTGGGAGCACAGGTCTTTCCAGTCAGCCGACCCACCCATGATGTCGCTCCCCATCTCACCCAAGAACATTCCGGTCTACAGTGGCCTGCTGCAGGTCATCTGGAAGCATGGCAACCAGAAGGCCCTGGACTCCATCGGTTTTTCCAAGCTGCCAGGGTTCTCGAAGAAGGATGAGCAGCAGAGCAAGTCGGATGAACTGGCCGACGATCTTGAGGAGCTGGGCCCGACCTTCGTCAAGATCGGCCAGTTGCTCTCGGCCCAACTCAACATCCTGCCGCCCGAATACATGAAGGCCCTGAGCCGCCTCCAGGATGACGCCAAGGCCCTTCCCTTCGAGGAAATCAAGCCGGTGATCGAGGAGGAACTCGAGCAACCCCTGCACCAGGTCTTCCGTCGGCTCGATCCCGATCCGGTCGGTTCGGCCTCCCTCGCCCAGGTCTACCGCGGCGCGTTGCCCGACGGCTCGGCGGTCGCCATCAAGGTCCAACGACCGGGTTGCCGCGAGCAGATCGAGATCGACTTCGAGGCCCTCTCCCACCTGGCCGAAGCCCTCGATCACCTGACCAAGGAACGCTATGCGCTGAGTGAAATCTGTGACTACACCCGCAAGCTCATCGACCATGAGCTCGACTACCTGCTCGAGGCCCACAACCTGCAGGAAATCCAGCGCCTGATGGCCGACGTCGAGCGGGTGCGCATTCCCCGGGCCCATGTCGAGCTCTGCAGCGAGCGCGTCCTGATCATGGACTACCTGCCCGGCAAGCGCCTCACCGACATGAAGCGCCGCGAGTTGCGGGCCATCGGTGGCGAAGAACTCGCCGAGGAGCTCTTCAAGAAGTACCTCGACCACATCCTGGTGGAGGGCTTCTTCCATGCCGACCCGCATCCGGGAAACGTGCTGGTCCACGAGGACAACACCCTGGTCATGCTCGACCTCGGCATGGTCGGCCGGGTGCCGCCGCAGCTGCGCCAGCATCTCACCCAGCTGGTGTTGGCGGTGGTCGATGGCCGCGGCGAGGACGTCGCCGAGTCCGCAGTCCAGATTGGCGTGCCGCTCGACGGCTACGACCGCGACCAGTTCCGCGGCGCGATCTCCGAACTGGTGCTGCTCCACCACAACAACTCCATCAGCACCACCAACATCGGGGACGTGGTGCTCGAAATCGCCAAAATCTGCGGCCAACACTACGTCAAGATCACCCCGCTGCTCTCCATGGTCGGCAAGACCCTGGTCAACCTCGACCAGCTCGGCCAGCAACTGAGCCCCGGCTTCAACCCCTCGCAGTCCATCCGCCGGCACACGTTCCGCATCCTCCGCCAGCAGGTGGTGCAGGCCATCAACCCCTCGGCCTTCTTTGGCGAGGCCATCGAGATCAAGCGTCTGGCACAAAACCTGCCGGTGCGACTCAACCGCATTCTCGACATGCTCGCGCGCGAGGACCGCGGCATCAAGGTGGACGCCATCGATGAGATCGAACTCATCCGTGGAGTCGAGAAGATCGCCAACCGCATCACCCTCGGCCTGATCATTGCCGCCCTCTTCATCAGTGGCGCCATGATCATGAACACGGACACCGACCACATCCCCATTCTCTCCATCATCCTCTTCATTGTGGGTGGCATCGGGGTGGTGTTCGTGGCCCTGAGCATGTTGGTCTTCCGCGGTTCAAGCAAACTCAAGGACAAGAATCACCGCTAAGGAAGCGCAGATGCAAGATGCGGGCTGGAATGTGATTGCAAATCTAACAGTTGCGCAGGCCGGCAGCTGTCCTAGCGTTGATTTGTCGACCCAATCCGGTAACCCAATCCGCACAACCCGGAACCGCGACCCGTGCGGCCGAACCCATACAACCTCAAGCCCATACGCCCCCATGTTTGGATGGATCATCACCTTTCTGATACTCGCCATTCTTTTCGCCCTGCTCGGCTTCGGCGGCCTCGCCGGTGCCTTTGCCGGCATCGCCGAGATCCTGTTCTACGTCTTCCTGATCTTGCTGATCATTTCCGCCATCTCGCGCGCCGTCCGCGGCAAAACCCCGTGACCTGACAGCAGGCCCATGATCGACTCCCCAATGAATGCAATGACCTCCCTGCTTCTTGCCCAGATCCCCGGCACCGGCGGCTCCGGTGACGGCAACAAGGAGATCCCGACACCGGCCCCGGAGCCGATGACCTGGGACCGCGCCACCGAAATCCTCTGGAGCAAGTGGGTCGACTGGACCGATGCGGCGATTGCGCTGCTGCCCAACGTGTTGCTTGCCCTGCTGACATTGGTGGCCTTCTACCTGATCGGTTCGACCGTCCGCCGTGCGCTCGACAAGCTGCTGCAAAAAGCCTTCGACTCCGGCGCGATTGCCCAGCTGGTCGCCACCATTTGCAGCTGGCTGGTCATTCTCATCGGTCTCTTCATCGCCTTCGACCTGGTGGGCCTGCAGAAGGCGGTGCTCTCGCTGCTGGCCGGTGCCGGCATCATCGGACTGGCCATTGGTTTCGCCTTCCAGGACCTCGCCGAGAACCTGATCGCCGGCTTCCTGCTGGGCATCCGCAAGCCCTTCACTCCCGGCGACCTGATCCAGTCCCAGTCCCAGCTCGGCTTCGTCCAGCAGCTCAACCTGCGCAACACCATCATCCGCAACTTCTCCGGCCAGGTCATCTACATTCCCAACAAGGAGGTCTTCAAGAATGTCCTCGAGAACTACTCGAAGTCCGGCAAGCGGCGCATCGAGATCCCGGTGGGCGTGTCCTACGGCGAGGATCTCGAAGAAGTCTCCGCCGTGCTTAGGGAGGCCGTCCAAGGCCTCGACTTCCTGCGTGAAGACGAGCAGGTCAGCATCTATGCCGTCGAATTCGGTGACAGCTCGATCAATTTCTCGGTGCGCTACTGGATCGATTATCCGGGTGGCCAAGTCGAATACTTAGAGGCCATCGACCGTGGCATCAAGGCGATCAAGTCCGCCCTCGACGACAAGGACATCCTCATCCCCTTCCCCATCCGCACGTTGGATTTCGGCATCAAGGGCGGCATCTCGCTCCCGGAATCCGTGGGTCCGTTGGTGCCCAGCTCCGACAGGAAAGACTGACCGGGACAGGCTGCTGCCTCACTGCTTGAGCGCTTCGATCAGGAAGTCCGAGAGCAGGGCAAAAGGCTCTCCGCCCTTCTTCTTGCCGTAAACCAGTTTGCATGAAACGCCCAACTCCTCGCAGCGTTGCTGCAGACCGACTCCATAGGCGGCGGAATGACAAAGCAGGAAGCCCCCCTTCCTTGGATCCGGGAAGGGCGCCTCGCGGCCGTAGGAGAGCATCGTCGGCGGGTCATCCTTGCTCAGGAGGGCCGCAGGCGAATACTTCGCAATCCAGGGCTTCACCTTGTCGCCCTCCGCGATCACTTCATCCAGGGTCTTCTTGTTGAAGGCGTGCGCACCGTATTCGGCGAGCGGCATCCACTCGCGGACTTCCTCGGGATCGAGTGAGGTCTGGGCCTGGCCGACAGCCACGCAATGGACGCGGGTGGATTCGCGCTCCACTGGATCGGCGCTGTCGGGATCCGCCATGTCGTCGTGATAGGCCAGCCACAAAGCCGTGCAGCCCCCGGCCGAGACTCCCGCCACCCCAATGCGCTCCTTGTCGAGGTTCCACTCCTCCGCCTTGCTGCGCACAAACTGCAGGGCGCGCGCGGAGTCCTCCATCGGCGCCTTGACGAAGGGCTCGACTTCCTCGGCGTGCTTGAGCAGGCGGTAGCTGATGGTGACCACCGAGATGTCCGCATCCAGCAGGGACTGGATATCCAGCCAGGCCCGGGCATCGATCTTGTCGCGGCCACGCCAGGCACCGCCGTGGATGTAGAAGGCCACCGGCGTGGGCTTGTCGGACTCGGCCTTCCAGAAGTCGAGCACGTGCCTCTCGTTGGGGCCATAGGACACATTGGCCATGGTCGGCTCCGGGCCGTAGACCTCGGGCTTCTTGGCAGATGCGGTGACGGCAAGGGCAGAAAACAGCAGGAGGGCGAGAAATCGGGTCATGATTGACCATATATGCGCCCGGGGGAGCCTTCTGGCAAGATCGCGGAAGCCCTTCATCCTGTATTGTTTCAGTATTGGTTTTGAGCCCGCCCGGACATCGCCAAATGCCGCACAAACAGCTACACGGGAGGGCCCCGCATGAGGCCTTGGCCTCATCGCCGACAAAAAGCCCGAAAAACCTACCATGCGATCCATTGCTGCAGCTCTTCCCCTATGGCTCCTTGCCCCTGCCCTCCCCTTGCTGGCCCAAACCACCCTGCTGCCGACCAGTGTGTCCGGCGGCACGGGCACTGCAGCTGACGTCCAGGCCAATGACAAGACGTCCTATGCCGTCGCCAAAAGCGCAGTGGCCTCCGTTGGCGGCTTTGGCACCACCAGCGAGACGATTTCCTCGGTCTACCTGATGCTCGAGTACGGCGTGGAGGCGGGTTACAGCGGCACAAACGCAATTCAGGTCAACGGGATCAACACCTCCATTGTTCCGGCGAATGGCGAGGGAGCACGGGCTGTCTTCATCGACATCACTGGTGGCAGCTTCAGCATCGATACATCGGCGGAAATTGATTCCATGACCGTCGGTTTTACAAACAACCACAGCGGCAGCGGTGGGGCCGTCCGTTTCGATTACGTGCACGTGCTCGTCAATCCGGAGCTCCCCATCCACACACCCCCCACCTGGTTTGATGAATTCGACGGCACGGGCCCGGCCGACCCGGACTACTGGTGGTATGAGCAAGGTTACCAGCGCAACAATGAGGACCAATACTACACCAGCAACAACGGCTGGCAGGAAGGTGGACTCTTCATCATCGAGGCGCGCGAGGAAGTGGTCACCGATCCGCAGGATGGAACCTTCAATTACACCTCCTCGAGCATCCGCTCCAAGGACAGGTATTCGTGGCAGTATGGCCGGGCACAGATTCGTGCCAAGGTGCCCGCGCTGGCCGGGATGTGGCCGGCCATCTGGACGGTGGGCGATGTCGGCGAATGGCCCTACAACGGCGAGTGTGACATCATGGAATACTATCAGAACAAGATCCTCGCCAACTGCGCGGTCGGGTCGGGCGAGCGCTGGACCGCCAAGTGGGACGCCTCCAACCGCACCATGGACAGCCTTTTGGCCGTCGATCCAAATTGGAAGAACGAGTACCACATCTGGACCATGCAGTGGGACGAGAGCAACGTCCGCCTCTACTGCGACAACATCCTGATGAACACCATCCCCCAGTCCTGGCTGGTGAACAACGGCAGCTACGGTGGATCGCCCGATGAGCCCTTCAAGCAGCCCCATAGCGCCTGGCTCAACCTGGCCATTGGCGGCAACGCCGGCGGCGACCCCTCCGGCACCACCTTCCCCCAGCGCTACCTCATCGACTACTGGCGGGTATGGGAAGGCGTGACCGACAACTCCGCCCCCACCGACATCGCCCTGTCGAATGGCAGCGTGAGCGAGAATCTGCCCGCAGGCAGCGTGGTCGGCACCTTCTCGGTCACCGACCCCGATCCGGCCGAGGTCATCCGCTACAGCCTGGTGGCCGGCACCGGCGACACCCACAATCACCTCTTCTCCATCCCGGAGTTTACTTCCGACAGTACTGACACCTGCCTGCTCAAGACCGCTGCCGTCCTCAACTACGACAACGGTGCGACCCGCTCGATTCGCGTGCGCGCCACCGACATCGAGGGCGCTACCTTCGACAAGGTGATGACGATCAGCGTCGTGCCGGATGCCGACATCCTGGTCTCCACTACCAGCGTCGATGTCGCAGAGGGAGGCACCCAGACCTTCGATGTGAAGTTGCGCTACCTGCCGGCAAGCGACATCACCGTCCATGTTTCCAATTCCTCGGGTGACGCAGACATCAGCATCCTTTCCGGTTCGTCCCTGACCTTTACTCCGACCAACGGCACCACCTGGCAGCAGGTCACGCTGAGTGCCGCGGAGGACGGGGATGTGACCAATGGGGTTGCCACCATCCTCTGTGAAGACCCGGGAGCGACCTATGCCAGCGCCACGGTGAGCGCCACTGAAATCGATAATGACAACCTCTCGCCAGAAGTCGAAGCGGGACTCGCGCAGACCGTCTACCTGTCCGGTTCCGGTGGCGGTGCGAGCGTCACCCTCGGCGCCGATGTCTCCTTGGATGCCAGCCTCGAAGCAGACACCACCAACAATATCTGGGATGATGCGCAGGGTTCGTGGAGCCCGAGCATCGATCCGGAGGTGAGCTTCGTGGAAGATGCGGGCAGTGGCTACCAGGGCATCAGCAAGGCGTATGATTTCCCCGGCGGCCTTTCCGGCACCGGCGGGCTCGAAGGCCTCGGGCTTCAAGACATGGGGCTTTTCGAAGACACGGGAACAGGACGGGACCGGCTGCCGATCTCACTGGAAATCTGGTTCAAGCCGGATGCTTCTGCGAGTTACCCCGCAAAGGGGCAGGTCCTCTGGGAAACGGGCGGCGGAACCGGCTTCGGGATCTTTTATGACGGCACCCATGTCGTCGCCGCCCATGATTCCTATCAAGGCGCCATGAGCGCGGACGTCAGCGGCCTGACCACCGAATTCATCCAGGTCGTGGTGACTTATGACACACTGGCGACTGCAGACAGCTTCTCGCTCTACATCAATGGTGCCCATGCGGCGACCACCAGTCGTGATGACCCCGACATGTGCGGGGGCGACAACGCAGGCCTGGGCAAGCGGGGAGAGAGCAATGTCGGCGGCGCCGGGGGCGGTGATGCCGAGACGACGAGCTTTGACGGCCAAATCGCGATCTTCCGCTCCTATTACAACCAGATCCTCAGCGCCACCGAAGTGCAGGCCAACTACGATGCCATCGCCGGTGAATTGGTGGAAGCCACCCTGGATGCAAGCGTAACCGACCCGAACGGGGAACCCACCACGGTAAGCTGGACCCTGGTCAGCGGCCCCGGAGCGGTCCGCTTCGCGGATGCCTCCAGCGTCGACACGACGGCCTCGTTCGGCCTCCCAGGAAGCTACATCCTGCAGCTGACTGCCGATGATGGCACCTCGCTTCCGGGCTCCGACCAGGTAGAAATCACGGTCTCCGCGCCACCACTGACGGTTGACATTGCGGCTGCCGAAATCAGCGAGAATGGCGGCAGCACCACCGCGACCGTGAGCCGCCTGTCCAGCAGTGGGGAGCTCGTGGTCAATCTTTCCTCCAGTGATACGGGGGAAGCGACCGTACCCACCAGCATTACCATTCTGGACGGCCAGACCACCAGCCCCTCCTTCAACATCGATGCGGTGGATGATGCCCTGGTCGACGGCACCCAGACTGTCACCATTACGGCCTCGGCAAGCGGCCACGAAGACGGCACGGACACAGTGGACGTGACCGACGACGAGCTTGCAGGTCCGGGCTTCCAGGTCAGTGCCATCAGTGGTGACACCACGGAAGCCGGGGGCACCGCCACCTTCACCGTGGTGCTCAACACGCAACCGACGGCCGAGGTCACCATCGGCCTCTCTTCCAGCGACACCAGCGAGGGACTGCCAAGCCCCGCATCACTCACCTTCACCGATGCCAATTGGGACACGCCCCAAAGCGTGACGGTCACCGGACAGGACGACGCCGTTGCCGACGGCGATGTGGCTTACGGCATCGTCACCGGTGCTGCCAGCAGCTCCGATGGCAACTACAATGGCCTGAATCCGGCGGATGTCAGCGTGACCAACCTGGACAATGACTTCCCCGGCTTCCTGGTCAGCGCGATCAGCGCCAACACCACCGAAAATGGCGGCACGGCCACCTTCACCATCGCCATGAACACCGAGCCGACGGCGGACGTGACTGTCGGCATCGCCTCGAGTGACTCCGGCGAGGGCACGCCGAGCCCGGCCAGCCTGACCTTCAACACCACCAACTGGGACACCCCGCAAACGGTCACCGTGACGGGTGTGGATGACAGTCTGGACGATGGCGATGTGGTCTACAGCATCATCACCGCAGCGGCGAGCAGCACCGATTCAAGCTATGACGGAATCAACCCCGACGACATCAGCGTCACCAATGCCGATGATGACTTCACCCTGGGCGTGGTGGCCGGCACCGGCGGCGATTCGGTCACCGGCGGCGGCGTGGTCGACGAGGACCTCGGGCCCTATGCCATCACGGCGACGGCCGCCAGCGGTTACAGCTTTGCCAACTGGAGCGTCACCTCCGGCACGGCCAGTTTTGCCGATGCCAGCAGTGCTTCTACGGATGTGACCGCCTCAGCCGATGCAACGGTCCAGGCCAACTTCACTCCGGACACCTACGTGGTCACCTACCACGCCAACGGCGCGGACAGCGGCACCATTCCGGCCGACCAGAACAAGAGCCACGACATCGACCTCACACTGGCGACCAACAGCGGCAACCTGACCAGAAGCGGCTTCACCTTCACCGGCTGGAACACCGCCGCGGATGGAACTGGAACGGATTACGCTGCGGGCGCGACCTACACGCTCAACGAGCCCGTCACCCTCTACGCCAACTGGAAGGAGCCCTCCGGCATCACCTTCGGGTCCGCCACACGGATCAGCAGCAATACCAATTTCAATCTGTCGGTCTTCCCGGGCAAGGCCCGCTACAGCGGCGATGCTTCCGGCGCCTTCGGCGATGGCACGGTGGAAGCCTACGCATTGGCCAAGAACACCGCTCTCGGAGGCAGTTACAGCGAACACCAGATCGGCTTCTATGCAAGCGGTGGCACCAGCATCACCATCGACAGCTATGGTGGCGCAACCACCTTTGCCGACTTCGACCGTGGCGACGTCTGGACGGGCAGCGATCCGGACACCGCTGCCGCCGACTACGGGGGCACGACGGAAACCATCTCCGGCGGCCACGAGGTCAGTGGCACCATTGACATTGCGAACTACCAGAGCGGAACGGTGTATGTGATGCTTGGCAGCTATGAAGATCCATTCGACCTGTCGCTGACCATGAGCGGATCGGGACAAACCCCGATCGCCGAGGCCATGCCGCAGATTGACCCGCCTCCCAGCCGCAACATCTATGTGGTGGAGTTCACCTTCGACAACGCAGCGAAAGACTACGACTCCATCACCTACGCTTACACCGGTTCGACCTCGGGTCGCGCCCGGTTCATGGGTGTTGTGGTGGATGGTGCAACCGCCCCAAGCTATTCGGTGACCTACAATGGCAACGGCAGCGGTGGCGGCACGGTGCCGACGGACTCCAACCGCTATCAGGGCAATGACACGGTCACCGTGCTGGGCAACACCGGCAGCCTGACGCGGGCCGGCTACAGCTTCGGCGGCTGGAACACCGCGGCAGATGGCAGCGGCACGACCTACAAGGCCGCCGACACCTTCCCCATCACCGCCGACACCACTCTATACGCGGTGTGGGTCGAGGACTTCGCGACCTGGATCGCCAACTACGAGGTCGGTGGCCTCACCGGCTTCAGCGACGACTCGGACGGAGACGGACTGAGCAACGGCATCGAAAACTACCTTGGCACCGATCCGAGCGCGCACAACGCGGGCATCACCCTCGGCACCGTGACGCCGGGCGTCGAGACCACCCTGACCTTCACCCACCCGCTCAACGACAGCCCGGCGGGTGATCTGGTCGCGGCCTACACCTGGGCAAAGGACCTCGCCACCTTCCACGCCGACGGCCAGACCGATGCAGACGGCACCACCGTCACTTTCGTTCAGAGCCCTCCCTCCGACGGGCAGGTCACGGCCACCGCCACGGTCACCGGCACGGTCGCCCCGTCCATCTTCGTGCGCATCGAGGTGAGCCAGAGCGGACCCTGAGTCGGAGAGGTCCGGCCACCCGGCATTGACAGCGTCGCGCATTGGCCGAGGCTGGGTCCATGAGTGAAGCCAACACTGAGGCCAAGGTCGCCGTTCTGGGTCTGGGAATCATCGGCTCGATCTGGGCCGGCCACTATCAGGCGGCGGACCAGCTCGCCGCCGTCTGGAACCGCAGTCCCAAGCCGGACCTGCCCTTCGAGCCGGTCTCGCTGGAGGAATGCGCGAAGCAGGCCGATGTGCTCCAGATCTGCGTTTACGATGCCGATTCGGTGCGCAGTGTGCTCGAGCAACTCATTGCCCACCTCGACGGGCGCCACACCGTGATTCAGTCCTCCACCATCGATGGCGACAGCGCGAGCGAGTTCGCCTCCATGGTGGAAGCCAGCGGCGCCCGTTACCTCGAAGCCCCCTTCACCGGAAGCAAACCGGCCGCCCAGCAGCGCAAGACGGTGTTCTACCTCGGCGGAGAGGCGGATGTCGTCGAGGCCATGCAACCGCTGCTCAAAACCATTTCCTCCAAGCGTTTCCACATTGGTACACCCGTGCAGGCCACCACCATCAAACTGGCAATGAACCTGCAGATCTCGGGCATCACACAGGCCCTCTGCGAGAGCATCACCATGAGCCGTCGGGCGAAAATCGACGATGACTGCTTCTTTGAGGTGATGAAGCAGAACGTCGCCTGGTCGGGTCTCGCCGAACTCAAGGAGCCCAAGCTGCGCCGGGATGACCTCAGTCCGCAATTCTCGGTCAAGAACATGCACAAGGACATGCGTCTGGCGAAGAAGAGCGCCGGCATGGATCTGCCCCTGCTCGACACCGTGTTGGACTGCCTCGCCAGCAGCGAGGAAGCCGGTCACGGCGAGGATGACTTCATTGCACTGATCTGCAGGCTGGCAGCCAAGTGAGGCCTGATCCAGCGCGCCTTCCGGCGCTCCCAACACCATACCACAAGCAATGCATACAGTTGCCTGTACGGCGTTTGCGTACGCGCGTTGGTCAGCGGTTTTATGTTTGATGCGCATGGCTTCCGATTCCACTCAAGGCAGTTTGCCCTATTATGGATTATCAGCAACGGCACTGAAGCTGCCCATACCGCGACCCGGCGTCGTTGCCGAACCCAATACAACAACGATATGAAATACACGACCAAGACATCCACCCTTCGCCGCACTTCCATGCTGGCAGCCGGATCTCTGCTTCTCAGTGCACCCGGTGCCCTGGCAGACAATCCAAAGACCGCCCCGGACGATAGTTGGGTCAGTGTCTCTGGTGAAGTGACCGACGTTCATCCGCAGAGTTTTGTGCTCGATTACGACAAGGGCAAGATCACCGTCGAATTTGATGACTGGGACAATGACGCCGATGCCTACAAGCTCGTTAAAGGCGACAATGTCACTGTCACCGGCAAGATTGATGACGACCTTTTTGAAATGCGCACCCTCGAGGGCAGCAGCGTTTATGTGGAATCCATCAACACCTACTTCTACGCCAGCGCCGCCGATGAGGAAAGCAGCTATATTTCGGTCATCACTCCGATTGACGGAGCCATCACTTCGCTGCAAGGCACCGTGACCTCCATCCCCAAGGATGACGAATTCATCATTGTCTCGGGCACCAAGACCATCCGCGTCGAAACCGAGGAAATGGATTACAATCCCCTCGATGACGAAGGATACCAGAAAATTGAAGTCGGAGATCGCGTGAGCATCATCGGCGAATTCGACAAGGACTTCTTCGAAGGCACTGAGCTTGTTGCCGACAGCGTGATGACGCTCTCCAACAACGGCTGATTCCCGCAAACATGACCTCATGAGCCCATGGGGCTCAACCGGGATCCCTGGCTGTGCCTTGCGCACCGGGGTTTTCCCATTTTCACCCCCCCACGTTCACCCGCAAACCGCGCCACCCCCATGTCCCACCCATCATGATTCCACTCCCCATTCCCAGATGCCAATTCATCGTGGGTCCCTGCGACGACCGTGGGCCCATCTCCCTCAACGACGGAGATGCCAAGCCTGCCGAAGGGATTGGTGCGCCATGGCCTTCCCCCCGGGAAACGGATGATCGGGGAAATGTCCCCCAGCGGAACTTGGTGCTCACCGAGCTCTACGGCGGCAAGCTCGCCGAACTGCACGTTTCAGGAAAGCTCCGCGCCGAAGACTATGAGCAGGTGGTGCCCAGGCTGGAACGCATGCTCCGCTTGCACGGCAAGATCCGCATGCTGCTCCAACTGCACCGCTTCCAAGGCTGGGATGCGGGGGCACTGTGGAAGGACATCCAGTTCGACCTGCACCATCTCTCCGACATCGAACGGTTGGCTGTGATCGGCGAAGAGAAATGGGAAGCTGGCATGGCCGAGTTCTCCATCCCCTTCACCCATGCTGAAGTGAGGTACTTTCCCAGCGACAAGGCAGAGCTCGCCCGCCACTGGGTCGATGAAGGTTTGACCCGATGAGCGTCAGGTCGGCGGGCCGGAATTACGCTTTCTCGGCATCCTCGACAAACTCGCCGCT
This sequence comes from Akkermansiaceae bacterium, assembly GCA_033722655.1. Taxonomy (GTDB): domain Bacteria; phylum Verrucomicrobiota; class Verrucomicrobiia; order Verrucomicrobiales; family Akkermansiaceae; genus Luteolibacter. The sequence goes on from JAWVYP010000008.1 coordinate 13,318, forward strand.
CTCCACCCACCTCACCGCGTGGCGCAGCAGGGCCTGGGAGTTGGGCAGGCCGAGCTTTTCGCGGATGTGCGTGCGATGCGCATCCACCGTGCGCGGACTGATGGAGAGGTGCTCGGCGATGTCGTGCACGTCCTCGCCGCGCCCGATCAACTCGAAGACCTCGAATTCGCGGTCGGTCAGATCGTGCAGCTTCGGCTGGTCCCCGGGATTGCCAGAGAGCGCTTCAAAGATCTTGGCGGAGGCCTTGGGGCTGAGGGCCACCTCGCCCTTGAGCACCTTTGCCATGGCCTCCAATAATTGTTCGCTGGCGCACTCCTTCATCACGTAGCCTCGCGCGCCCGCCCGGATCACGCGTTCGGCATAAAGCATCTCGTCGTGCATGGAAAGCACGAGGACAGGCACATCGGGGCACAAGGCCTGCAGGTCCTTGATCAGGGTGAGCCCGCTCTTGTCGGGCAGCGAGATGTCGAGCAGCACCAGATCGGGTTCGATATCGGGAACCTCGGACAGGGCCTCCCTCGCGCAATGGGCTTGGCCGCAGATCTCGTAACCTCCATCGTTTTCAAGCAGGTAGGAAAGGCTGTCGAGAAGAAGCTTGTGATCGTCAATCAGGTAGATGGCGGGCATGATTGGATTGGCAACAGCATGCAGTTAAAGCAGGCGCCGATCAGCTGCCAAGCCGAATTATCTCCGCATATTCCCTAGAAATGGCGGGATTGCGCGTGCCTTTCCTCATGATTTCCCTTCAATTCCAGAGGCCAGTTGCCATGATCCCCATCAGCGATGCGGCGCAAAAGTTCCAAGACATGGCAGACTCTGACCCACGTGCTGCCTCGGGCCCTTCGCCCCATCCTGCTGGTGGATGGTGAGGGCATGGTCCAGTCCACCGACTCCCAGATGCTGAAAGAAATCGGCGGCCCCTCCCTGGACCTGACCGACACCCCACTCGAAGATGCCATTGCCGCCGGACAGGGAGGGACAGTGCGCGATGCCATCCGGGCATGCATCAAGAAGAAGGAAACCACCCGCGCCCATGTGTCCTGGAAGGCCGGGCCCGATGGTTCGGCGGGGGACGAGGTCTCCCTGATGTTCTCGCCATTGGGCAAATCCGTCGTGGTCATCGCCGAGAACGAGGAAGGGCTCAGCACACTCCAAAAACGGATGGATCACCATGCGCAGTTGCTCGCAATGCACTGCGAGGTTGCCCACATCACCACTTCCATCACCGCCACCAAGGAGGCCCTTGAGGTCGTGCTCCGTCACCTTGCCAGCTTCAATGGCTGGCAGTTCGGCCATGCCCTGCTGCCGGATGACGATCAACCCCAGAAGCTGGTCCCTGCGGCCACCATCTACAGCGAAGATTCCAGTCAGGCAGAGAGCTTCCGAGAATACAGCCGCCATTCTCAGCTGAGTGTCGGCGAAGGACTGCCGGGCAGGGTCGCCGAAACCGGCAAACCCATCCTGCACCAGCGCCTCATGGATCACGTCCCGGAGGACCCCGGCCGGGCCCGGCACTTGGCCAGACTGATTGAAACCCTCGGCGTGTGCAGCGCCTATGCCTTCCCCATCTTCGCCGATAAGGAGGTGGTGGGCGTGATGGAGTTCTTCTCGACCGAGGAAGTGGATGAGGACTCGGAGATTGAACTCGACTCCATCGCCGCCATCGGCCTCCAGGTTGGCCGGGTCATCGAACGCGAACGCGCCCATCGGCGGCGTGAGGAGCAGGAGAAGCACGTCAAGATGATGACCCAACAGATCAACGATGCGGTCTGGACTTACGACCCCAAAAGTCTGGAGATCAGCTATGCCAACCCCGCCAGCGCCGAGGTCTGGAAGTTGCCACGTCACAACCTGAAGGTGAACGGCGAAGCTTGGAGCGAGCAGGTGCATGCCGTCGACCGCCCTCGCGTGCTGCGCGCCTTGTCCGATTTGCGCGCCGGCGTGCCGATGGACGAAGAGTTCCGCATCGTCACCGGCGAGGGCAAGACCCACTGGATTCGCTGCCGCTGCTTCCCCATCCACAACGCCGACGAGAGCGCGGTCACCAGCATTGCCGCCACGGCCGAGGAAATCACCGAACGCAAGGACTCCCAGGCCACCCGAGCCCGGCTTGAGCGCGAGCTGCGCACCGTCACTGAGCAGGAACGGCAACGCGCCGCCCGCAACCTGCACGACGATCTCGGCGGCCTGTTGAGCGCCATCGACATTCGCGTCGAATCTCTCCGCAAGAAGGTCAACCAAGGCGACCATCCGGACCCGAAGGCGGTATCATCCATTTCAGAGCTGGCCCGGGAAGCGATGACGGTCTCGCGCCGCCTGACCCGTGGCCTGGCCCCGGTGGGAGACGATCCCGATGACCTCATCGAGGCCCTGCGCGAAATGGCGGAAAATGCCAACGAGCGCGGTGAAATCGAATGCGCTTATGTCGCCAAGGGTTCGGTCCCCCTGAGCGACCCGCAGGTGGCCAACCAGCTCTTCCGCATCGCCAAGGAGGCGCTCAACAATGCCCTCAAGCACAGTAAAGCCAGTCGCATCGAGGTGGAGCTTGTCAGCAGGGGCAAGGAGCTCGTTCTCCGCGTGTTCGATGACGGCTGCGGCTTCGACCAATCGCAGCCTTCCGCGAGCATGGGGGTGGGATTGAGCACCATGAAGTACCGCGCCCAAGACATCGGTGCCGACTTGGAGATTTCACCCGGCCCGGAGGACAAGGGCACACAGGTCATCTGCCGCCTGCCTGTGGACGATCCGGATTGATGCCTTCCCGCTCGAGCATGCGGGTGGCCAGATTGGCGGAATCGTGCAGGCCTCCCGATACGAATTCCAGTTTTGCCCAGGCATCTGGCAGGGCCCTGCGGGTCCGTTGGTAGAGGGGCTCTTCGCTGTCGGAGCGCAAAACCTCGATGGTTTGCATCAGCTGGAAGAGCGTGCCGCGCAGGACATCGATGGCCAGTTCGGTTTCCTTGGGGTTGTGGCTGCCGCCGTAGCTGCGCTCCATCTGCAGGACCAGCCCGGCCTCCTCGAGATCCACCGGAGGAAAGTCCTGGTGCAGCTTGGCTTGGTGTTTGGCGCCGTGCTCCTCGCAAAGCTCCTCGGCGGTCCTCGAAATCTCCCCGCGCAGGGCTTTCATCTTGTCGGCGCTTTCGAGGCGGAGGTCGGTGGAGACCCGCACTTTGCGACCAGCCTTGAGAGAAGAAAGGCCCGACTCCACCGGTTCAACCTGGACGCCCTCCCCGCCATCGGCAACCGGCTCGGCCAGCACCTCGCGGGCAAAGGCTTGGAGGGATTGCTCGATCTCGTTCCAGCTCGAGTCGCCCATGTCTCCGGTCACGCCGAGTTCCAGCTGGGCAGCCCCTGCGATCGAATTGCGGTTGCGGCCGGGCATCAACTCGCCACCCGCGATGACGACTTCCAGATCCAGTGCCGAACACGCATCGACGAAGTGGCTGGCCAGTCGCGCCGCCCCCACCGCGGCATCGCGACGGTCCCGCAGGGCGGTGGAGCCGGCATGGTTGCTCGAACCTTCGATGCGCCAGCGGCTGGCACGGCAAACGGAATGCTCCTTGGCATCGCTGACGGTGAACATGCCACAGGTCAGGCGCGCATCGGCATACTCCTCGCGCTCGAGCAGTTCGCGGCAGCGCCGGATGAACTCCCAGCCGATGCGCTCCGCATCCGCCCCCTCGAAATGCCAATCCTCGTGGCGGATGCCGGCGATGGCACGGCTGAGCACCAGAGGCACCTCGTGGCGGTGCAGGACCAGCCCCTGCTCGATGTGGCGCTCCCAGAACAGACGCGGGAAGAAATCGATGGGATCGGGCGCGTCCGCCAGCGGGTTCTTGCTCTGCGCATCGGCGGGCAGGCCCTCGCAGTGCATCCGGCCCTCGTCGCGGGCTTGGGTGAGATGGCATGCCATCTCATCGAGAAGCTCGCCGTACGACTCATCGTTGGCATTGGTCATCTTGCGGATGCTCTCGATATCGGCGAGGCCGGACACTGCCGCGCTGCCGGGCAGGGAAACGCCCTCACCGGTGAAGGTCATCTCCTCCGCCGAGAACACACTGACCATCAGCCGGCCTGCCTGCTTGCCTGCGAATGGATCGCTGAAGTGGCGCTTGAGATCGCGCAGCACCCGCGCCACCTCGATGCCGGAAAAGACTCCCAGCCGGCCGTCGTACTTGCCGGCATCCGACACGGTGTCGATGTGCGAGCCGAGACAGAGTGTCTCCTGCGTGAACTCGCGGAGCTTGCGCTTGCCTGCGCGCAGCTCTTCGAACTCCTCCTCTTCAAGCTGCAGGCCATGGAAGTTGCCAACTCGGTCGATGAACACCGTTAGGCCCGCGCGCTTCATCTGCGCCAGCGTTTCCACGGCGGTGCGCACGTAGCGCTGGTTGAGGGCGCGGGCATCGATGCAGCCGTCCTCGTCGCGCGAACAACGGGCCGCGGCCTCGATGCGCCGACGCAGACGCACGCCGATGCCGTGCATTTCGCGCAACAGCTCCGGATCCGGATCCTTGGCCAGCGAGATCTCCCCCGCCTCCAGCTTGCGGGACAGGGCGCGCATGGAGTGGAAGCAGGCGAGGGTATTCGCCACCGCCGCCAGCGGCGCCAGCTCGTCCTCGCTGCGCTCGGCCTCCTCCTGCAGTTCGCGGCGCAGTTTGAGCTCCTTTTCCAGCTCGGCCAGTTCGCCGCGCAACTCGCGGGTCCTTTCCTCGTCCCCTTCGCGGCGGGCTGCGATGAGTTCGCCGGTGAGCTTGCGGGCCGAGTCCCCACGACCGGTCTTGCGGCGGAGATCGCGATTGGGAGCGCCCTCGCGCTCGACGTAAATGTTGTTGGTCGAGCTCCAGGTCATGGGGTCCCCCAGGCTGCCCTCGGGCGCTCCGCTGATCTCCCGAAACAATTCTGCATGGCGTTCGTGGGACAATTCTGTGAGCGCCTCATCTTCCCCGAGCTCCTCATCGACACGCGAGCGCTGGTCTTCGGTCAGGAAATCTTCCACCAAACGGAAGTTGGCCATCAGCGGAGCAAGCATGATCCAGGCCTCGGGAGCATCCAGATAGTCGCGGACTTCCGTGATTTCAAACAGGCGGTTGCGCTCCAGCGTGAGGTCGATGACGCGCGGGGCGACCTTCGACTCCTTGTCATCCCAGAACAGGATGACGGCAAAGACGTGGCTGCGCGCCTTCACGAATTGCACCCGTTCGTCCAGACTGAGACAGACACCATCCGCTCCCAGGATGCGGTCCTCTTCGACGGCCGTGATGTCCCCGCTCTCCTCCACGAAGCGGCGGAATTCCTCGTTGTCGGTTTCCACCCGGTCCACCAGGCGGTTGGCCGCCATCAGGGCGTGCGGGCGCTGGGCGGGATCTTCCTGGCGCAGCATCTCCGCACCCAGATCGCGCTCGAGCACCAAGCCGCGACGCAGGGCATGGGCCGGCATGCGGTGGTGCAGGTTGAGCATGCGCAGCACGATGCTCGCCTTCTGGCCGCAACCGAATTCAACCACCGAGTAAGGCAGCGGAAGATGGCTGTGGATCAAGCGCAGGACGCCGTCCTGATATTCAAGCAGGGGCAGACCACTGGACGGATCGCAGATGATCTCGTCGGCGGGCGCCTGTTCGTGGGCGTAAAGCTCGTAGATGTCAGACACGCCTCCACCTCCAAATCGGCTTGGCTCTGGAATTCATCCACATGCCTGCAGGAAAACATGCCAAGGCCAGCATCTCAAGGGGTGAGATCGTCGATCTCTCCCCATGCCGCCCATAGGCTCGTCGCGCTCACAGCATCTGCTGGGGATCGAGGGCCTTTTCCAACTCCTCCTCGTCCATCAACTCCTGATCAAGCACGACTTCGCGCAGCGTTTTGCCTTCCTCATGGGCCTGCTTGGCGACCTTGGCCGCCTGGTCGTAGCCGAGGTGGGGCGTGAGGGCGGTGACCAGCATCAGGGACTGGCGCAGGTGTTCCTCAATCTTGTCTGCATTCGCTTCAATTCCCGCCACGCACTTGTCGGCAAAGAGCCCAGCCGCCTTGCCGAGGCAGGCGATGGCCTCGTGCAGGGAGTGGGCGATGAGCGGAATGGTCGCGTTGAGCTCGAACTGGCCCTCGCGGCCGCAGTTGGCCACCACGCCACACAGGCCTTGAACGTAGATGGAAGTCTGCACCAGAGACTCGCTCATCACCGGGTTGACCTTGCCCGGCATGATGGAGGAGCCGGGCTGGGTGGCGGGCAGGCTGAGTTCGCCCAGGCCGCAACGCGGGCCCGAACCGAGCAGGCGAATGTCGTTGGCAATCTTGGACAGGCTTGCCGCCACCGCGCTGAGCTGGCCGGCGACCTCGACGCAGTCGTCACGTCCGGCCTGCGCTTCGAAGTGGTTGGCCGCCTCGCGGAAATTGAGGCCGGTCTTGTCGTTGATGGCCTCGACCACCCGTGCGGCAAAGTCCTGGTGCGTGTTGATGCCAGTCCCCACGGCCGTGCCGCCAATGGCAAGCTCCGCAAGGGCAGACTCAGCGCGCTCCAGCCGCTCAATTCCCTTCGCGACCTGCGCGGCGTAGCCTGAGAATTCCTGGCCGAGCGTGAGTGGCGTGGCATCCATCAAATGGGTGCGCCCGATCTTGGCGATGTCCTTGAAGTCATCCGCTTTCTTCTCCAAGGCCTTCTGCAACTTGCCGAGGCCGGGCTTGAGGGTGTCGCGCAGGGCGAGCACCACGCTCAGGTGCAGCGTGGTCGGCATCACGTCGTTGGAGGATTGGCCGAGGTTGCAGTCGTCGTTGGGATGCACCGGCTTCTTGGAGCCCAGGTCCTCGCCGGCAAGTTGGCTGCAGCGGTTGGCGATGACTTCGTTGGCGTTCATGTGGGTGGAGGTGCCTGAGCCGGTCTGGAACACGTCCACCGGGAACTCCCCGTCGTGCTTGCCCTCGTGGATCTCGAGTGCCGCCTTGGCAATCAGCTCGGCCTTATCTGCGGGCAGCAGCTCGAGCGAGCGGTTGGCCGTGGCGGTGGCATACTTGACCAGCCCGAGGGCGCGAATGAAGGCCACCGGCATGCGGTGTCCACTGACTGGGAAGTTGTCGACGGCGCGCTGGGTGGAAGCACCGTGAAGGGCATCGTCTGCCACCTTCACTTCGCCCATGGAGTCCTGTTCAGTTCTCATGTCTGCTTGTGATCTTTGATGAAGCTCAATCGCTGCCGATGGTGCGGATCACGAGGTTGCGCACCTCGCTCATGTCCTCAATGGCAAAGACCACGCCTTCGCGGCCGATGCCCGAGTCCTTGACGCCACCGTAGGGCATGTGGTCGACGCGCCAGGAGGGCACGTCGTTGATGATCACCCCGCCCACCACGAGGCGGTCCCAGGCTGCCATGGCGTGTTCGATGTTGCGGGTGAAGACACCGGCCTGCAGGCCGTAGCGGCTGTCATTGACCTGGTCGAGGACCTCATCGTAGTCCTCGAAACTGGAGAGCACGGCCACCGGGCCGAAGGCTTCCTGGGCGCAGATGTCCTGATCGGGTGGCACGTCCTCGAGCAGGGAGGGCTCGAGCATCACGCCGTTGCGCTTGCCGCCGCAGAGCAACTTGCCGCCGGCTTCAATGCCCTTTTCAATCCAGGACTCGACGCGCTTGGCCGCATCCTCGTCGATCATGGGTCCGACAAAGGTCTCCTCGTCGGCAGGATCACCCATCTTGAGCTTTTCGGTTTCCTCGATCAGGCGCTTCTTGAATTTGTCGTAGCAGCTCTTGTGGACCATCAGGCGCTGCACGCCGATGCAGCTCTGTCCACTCTGATAGAAAGTGCCAAGAATCACGCGCGGGATGGCGTCCTCGATGTCGGCGTCCTCGTCGATCACACAGGCCGCATTGCCACCCAGTTCGAGCACCACCTTCTTCTTGCCGGCCTGCTCCTTGAGCTTCCAGCCGACGTCCGGCGAGCCGGTGAAGCTGAGCAGCTTCATGCGTTCGTCGGTGGTCAGCGCCCCCGCATCCGAGGAGGAACAGGGCAGGATGGAAAAGCCCTTGGCGGGAAAGTCGGTCTCGGCGAGCACCTCGCCGATCAGCAACGCGCCCACCGGTGTGGCCGTGGCGGGTTTGAGCACGAAGGGACAACCGGCGGCAATCGCCGGGGCAATCTTGTGAGCCGCAAGGTTGAGCGGAAAGTTGAAGGGCGAGATGAAGGAGCAGGGACCGATGGGCACGTGCTTCCACATGCCGCGCCGGCCCTTGGCGCGTTCGGAAATCTCCATGTTCATCACTTCACCTCCAATGCGCACCGCCTCCTCGGCAGCGTAGCGGAAGGTGTCGATGAGGCGGGTCACCTCGCCGCGGCTCACCGAGATGGGTTTGCCGGCTTCCACGCAGAGGGCATTGGCGAGCTCGTCCTCGCGTTCCTCGAAGCGCTTGACGCAGTGGTTGAGAATGTCGCGGCGCTCGTAGGGAGGGATGTCGGCCACTTCCTGGCGGCATTCGTCGGCGGCGGCGATGGCGTGTTCAATGTCTTCCTCGCTGCAGCGGGGCACGCGGGTCGCGGTCTCACCGCTGTACTTGTTGAGGACTTCGATGTCGTGGTTGGGCTCGTGGCGTTCGCCGGCGAGCCAAGCGGGATAGGTCTTGTTGAGCATGTCAGGTGTGTTTCAGTTGGGATTTCAGTTCGCGGATTTCTTCATCGAGAAGACTTTCGTCCCCTGCGTAGTCCACCGGGCAGTCGATAAGATGCACGCCGGGGGCGTCCAGGCAGTGGCGGAGGCGCTCGGCGAGTTGATCGGTTTGCTCAACGCGGTGGCCGGTGGCGCCGTGACAGTTGGCGAATTCCACCAGGTCGGGGTTGCGATAGTTCATCGCGTATTCGGGCAATTTCATGGACGACTGCTTCCAGCGGATCATGCCGTAGGCATCGTCGCGCAGCACCAGGATGACCAGGTCGAGTTCGAGCCGCACGGCGGTCTCGAGTTCCTGGGCGTTCATCAGAAAGCCGCCGTCGCCACAGACGGCGAGCACCGGCCGGTCCGGGTGGATGATCTTGGCCGCCATCGCGGACGGCAGCCCCGCGCCCATGCTGGCGAGCGCATTGTCGAGTAGCAGGGTGTTGGGAAAATGGGTCGGGTAGTGGCGCGCGAACCACACCTTGTAGAGGCCGTTGTCGAGGGTGACGATGCCCTCATCGGGCATGGCTGCACGCACCTCGCGCACCATGCGTGCGGAGTGCAGGGGAAAACCGTCGCGCTCGCCAAGTTCGGCGATGTGCGCGTCGAGGGCCTTGCGGGTGCGGCGGGCAAAGTCGAAGTCCCAGTGGCTCTGGACCTCGAGTTTTTCATTGAGTTGCTGCAGCGCATTGGCGATGTCGCCGACGACCTCGGTTTGTGGCGCATAGACCGGATCGACCTGCGCGCTCGAGAAATTGAGATGGATGACCGGGCGTTTGCGTTCCTCCATGACGAAGGGCGGCTTCTCGACCACGTCGTGGCCAATGAGAAGGATGGTGTCGGCCTCCTCGATGGCGTGGTGAACCAAGTCGCCATCAGACAGGCTCGCCGTGCCCACCCAGGCCTCATGGCTTTCGTCGAGCACGCCCTTGCCCATCTGGGTGGAAACCACCGGCAGGCCGGTGCGGTCGACGAGCTTGCGCAGTGCTTCGCAGGTGCGCTTGCGGTTGGCTCCTGCCCCGATCACCAGTAGCGGCTTGCGCGCGCTTTGCAAAAGCTCGACGGCACGCGCAATGGCCTTGGCCTCGGCCACGGGACGGCGCACTTCGGAGGGTTCAATGGCCCCGGCTTTCGAGTCCATTTTCTCCCGGGCAATGTCCTCGGGCAGCTCCAGCAGGGCCGCGCCGGGTCGCTCCTGTCCCGCCCGGCGAAAGGCTTCGCGCACCAGGGCCGGCACCACAGCTGCAGAGCGCACCTGCTGGGCGTAGTGGGTGACCGGATTCATGATGTCGATGACATCGAGAATCTGAAACTGGCCCTGCTTGCCGTGTTGAATGGGTTTCTGGCCGGTAATGGCCACCAGAGGCATGCCGCCGAGCTGAGCATAGGCCACGGCAGTGACCAGGTTGGTGGCGCCGGGCCCCAAGGTGGTGAGACAAACCCCGGGCTTGCCGGTGAGGCGGCCCGAGGTGGCGGCCATGAAACCCGCGCCCTGTTCGTGGCGGGTCACGATGACCTCGATGCCGGAAGTCCTCATTGCATCAAGCAGGTCGAGATTCTCCTCGCCCGGCACGGTAAAGACGCGCTCGACGCCCTCGGCGCGGAGGGCCTCAACCATGACTTGGGCCGCGGTGGGCTTGTTGTCGGATGCAGGTTCAGCCATCAGACGTATCCGTAGTTGAGCATGGCGTCGGCCACGCGGATGAAGCCACCGATGTTGGCCCCCTTGACGTAGTCGACGTGACCGTCGTCGAGTTCGCCGTGCTCGACGCACTGGTCGTGAATGTCGGACATGATGCCCTGCAGGCGCTTGTCGACCTCCTCCTTGGGCCAGGCAATGCGCAGGGCGTTCTGGCTCTGCACGAGGCCCGAAACCCCGACCCCGCCGGCATTGGCCGCCTTGGCCGGGCCGAAGGCGATGCGCGACTCGCGGAAGAGA
>JAWVYP010000009.1:0-23827 GCA_033722655.1 Akkermansiaceae bacterium
AGATGCGCTTCTTGTTGTCGAGGATCTTGCAGTTGGTGAAGGCGCCGTAGACGTAATCGTTGATCTCCTCGGGCTTGCCATCGAGCACCGGCACGAAGCTCCTGCCATCGACCTCACCCGCTTCGAGCTCGCCACCCGCCAATTCAACCAAAGTCGGCGTGACATCCATCAGCGAAATCAACTGCGGCGCCCTGCTGCCCGGCTTGATGCGCTTGGGGTAATACGCAATCAGGCCCATGTGCAGGCCGTTGTCAAAACAGGTCCATTTGGCGAAGGGAAACTGCACGCCCTGTTCGGAGCAGACCATCAGCACGGTGTTTTCCAACAAACCCTTGTCCGCGAGCATCGCGCGGGTCATGCCGACCAACTCATCGAAGTTGGTCACCTCCGCGTAATACCGGCCCAGATGACCCCGCAGTTCCGGAGTATCCAGCCAATAGCTCGGCACCGTCAGCTTGTCGGGCGGATAGGCGGAGGCGTCGCCGGCGGTGACGGGTGCGTGGCCGTCCTTCGACGCCAGAAACAGGCAGAAATTTTTGTTCTCCGACACGCTCTTGTCGATGTAGGCGGCGGCTGTCTTGACGATGCCCTTGTTCTTTCCGCCCTTCATGAAATCGAAAGGGTAAGCCTCCTTGGGGCCGATGTGGGACTTGCCGATCAATCCGACCCGATAGCCCAGAGGTTGGAGGTAATGCGGAATGCTTTTGGTGTCCTTGGTGGAGGTGGAATGATTGGCCAGGGTGGTGGTGCGCCAGGGCGTGCGGCCGCTGTAGAGTTCTTGGCGGAAGGGCGCACACATCGCCACCGTGCAGTAGGCGCGCTCGAAGAGCATGCCCTCCTCGGCCAGCTGGTCGATGTTGGGCGTCTTGCAGTCCGGATTGCCGTACACACCCCAGCTGTCCCGGTTGACATCGTCCGAGAAGATGAAGACGAAATTGGGCTTCTCGGCGGCCACCGCGCCAAGGGTCAGCAACGCGAGCACAAGGAAGGTGAGTCGGGACATGACCCCATGCTTACCGCGCGGCGCGGCCGAATCAATCGGGATTCCGCCGTTCCCCTGTAACTCAAACAGGACAAGTGGAGCTGCCCGCAGAATCACTCGGCATCCGGATCCCACTTGAAGGTGTCGGGGCCGTACTTCTCGTAGGTGGGCGCGTCGTACTTCGCGCGCAGGTCGCGGTACTTCTTCTCCAGCTCCTTGCGCACCTCGGCGTATTCGGGGTTCTCGGACTGGTCGACGAGCTCCAGCGGATCCTTCTCGAGGTCGAAGAGTTGCCACTCCTCGTGATTGGGCAGGTGGAAGAGCTTGTAGCGTTTGGTGCGCACGCCGTAGTGCTGCGGCACGTTGTGCTCTCCCAGTTCGTAATAGGCGTAGTAGATGGCCTCGCGCCAGTCCTCGGGAGTCTCACCCTTGAGCAGCGGCACGAAGGAGCGGCCGTCGAGATGGTCGGGTGCTTCCAGACCGGCCATCTCCAGAAAGGTCGGCGCGTAGTCGATGTTCTGGATCATGCCCTCGGGACGCAGGCCGGGTTTGACCACGCCGGGCCAGCGGATGAGGAAGGGCATTTCCAGCGACTCCTCGAACATCCAGCGCTTGTCGAACCAGCCGTGCTCGCCGAGGAAGAAGCCCTGGTCGGAGCCGTAGATGACGATGGTGTTCTTGCTGAGGCCGTTCTCCTCCAGGTAGGCGAGCAGCTTGCCCACGCTTTCGTCCACCGCGCGGCAGGCGCCGAGGTAGTTCTTGAGGTAGCGCTGGTATTTCCAGCGCACGATGTCCTTCTCGCTCAGCTTGCCGCTTTCGAGCTGCTTGATGAATTCCTGGTTCTTGGGACCGTAGTAGGCATCCCATGCCTCGCGCTGCTCCTCGGTCATCCGATCGTATTCCTTGCAGCCGAAGCGGTTGGGCAAGAGACCGGCGGCACCCGGCTCGTCCTTGCGGACCTTGAGGTCGTACTCCCAGTGCATGTGGCGATCGATCTCCATTTCATTCTCGGCCAGGGTCTTGCTGCGCTTGGAGTAGTCGTCGAAGAGGGTGGGGGGCTCGGGGATCTCCACCTCGTCAAAGGCGCCGAGGTGGCGCAGGGGCGGACAGAAGGTGCGGTGGGGGGCCTTGAACTGGCACATCAGCAGGAAGGGCTTGTTCTTGTCGCGCCTGTCGAGCCAATCCATGGCCTTGCCGGTGACGATGTCGGTGCAATAGCCCATCTCCTTGATCCTGCCGCCGTCCATGGTGCGGAAGACCGGGTTGTAGTAGCTGCCCTGATTGGGATAGACCTCCCAGAAGTCAAAGCCGGTGGGATCGCTCTTGAGGTGCCATTTGCCGACGGCTGCGGTGGTGTATCCGGACTTGCGCAGCTCCTTGGCGAAGTTCCACTGGGTGTTGTCGAAGGCACCCGAATCGTTGCGCATCAGCCCGTTCTTGTGGCTGTGCAGGCCGGTCATCACGCTGGCGCGCACCGGGCCGCAGATGGAATTGGCGCAGAAGGAATTGCGGAACAGCGCGCCTTCTTCGGCGAGGCGGTCGATGTTGGGGGTGGGGGCAATTTTAGCCAAGTCCGAGCCGTAGGCCGAAATGGCGCGGCGGGCGTGGTCATCCGAGAAGATGAAGAGAATGTTGGGGCGTTCTGCGGCACTGATGGCGCAGATCATGCCCAAGGCAGCGGAAAGCGAGGGGAGGAGGGGTCGGAGCATGGCTGGATACGGCTTGTTGCAGGGCATCCTTCCGCCCCGGCAGGGCGGGCGCAACCCTGAATCGGTTACGCGGACCGATCCCGTCACTTTTCAGGCCCATGGCTGATCCAAGGGTCTGTGGCTCTTTGTGTCATACACGGAAACGGGAATTGGGGGAGCGAAACGATAGATTGCCAAGCTTCCGCCCGTCTCCATAGTTCCCATCCAAAAATCGTATGGAACCCATTTGCATGAAACGCCCCTCCCTTCTCCCCGTTCTTCGTATTCTATTGGCTTTGCCGCTTCTGGTGACCCTCGCCCACGGCCAGCTTGAACTCCAAAAAAACGATGTCGTCTGCCTCATCGGCAATGGCCTAGGTGACCGCATGCAGCACGACGGCTGGGTCGAAACCGCCATCCAAAAGGCCCATCCGGATCATCAGTTGCGCTTCCGCAACCTCTGCTTCTCGGGAGACATGGTCGACAAGCGCCCCCGCAGCAAGGGCTTCACCCCGCACGACCAATACCTCAAGGACATCAAGGCGGACGTGATCTTCGTGTTCTTCGGCTACAACGAGTCCTTCGAGGGGGAAAAGGGTGTCGGCAAGTTCAAGCAGTCGATGGCCGACATGATCGACAAGTACCGCAAGCTCAAGTTCAACGGCGACACCGAGCCCCGTTTCGTCCTGTTTTCGCCCATTGCCCACGAGGACCTCAAGGACCCCAACTTGCCCGATGGCAGCGAGAACAACCAGCGCCTGGCCCTCTACACCCAGGCCATCGCTGAGGTGGCCAAGGAAAAGAAAGTTGGCTACGTCGATCTCTACACTCCGACCCTCAAGCTCTATGCCAGCAACGACCAAGCGCTGACCCTCAACGGCATTCACCTGCTGCCGGAAGGCAACCGCCAACTGGCCGAGGTCATTGCTTCCGCCCTCAGCGGCAAGAAGATCGTGGCCGACGAATCGCTCGAGAAGGTGCGCCAAGCCGTGCTGGCCAAGAACTGGTGTTGGCACAACCGCTACCGCGCCACCGATGGCAACGACATCTGGGGCGGCCGCTCCAACCTTGCCTTCGTCGACGGCCAGAAAAACAAGGATGTGCTCGTCCACGAGCTCAAGATGCTGGATGTAATGAGCGCCAACCGCGACCCGGCCATCTGGGCGGCACTCAAGGGCAAGGCCTACAAGGTGGACGACTCCAACGTGCCGCCCCCGGTTCCGGTGAAATCCAATGTGGGAGGCAAATCCAAGAGCTCCAGCGCTAAGAAGGAGGGCTCGGATGAATACATCAGCGGCGAGGCGGGCATCGCCAAGATGGAGGTGCCCGAGGGGTTTGAGGTGAACCTCTTTGCCGACGAGAGCCGCTTTCCCGAGCTGGCCAACCCGGTGCAAATGCAAGTCGACTCCAAGGGCCGTCTGTGGGCTGCCTGCTGGGGCACCTATCCGAAGTGGGAGCCGCTCAAGCCGCTCAACGACAGTCTGATGATCTTTCCCGACGACGACGGCGACGGCGTGGCCGACCGTGCCATCAAGTTTGCCACCGTGCACAACCCGCTCGGCTTCGAATTCTGGAACGGCGGGGTGGTCGTCACCTCCCAGCCCGACATTCTCTTCCTCAAGGACACCGACGGCGACGACGTGGCCGACGTGCGCATCGTGCTGCTGCAGGGCATCGGTTCGGCCGACACCCACCACGCCGCCAACAACCTGATCTACGGTCCGGATGGCGCCATCTACTGGCAGAGTGGGGTCTTCCTCCACAATGCCCACGAACATCCCTGGGGTCCTCCGCTCTCCAGCGGAGCTTCGGCGATGTACCGCTTCGATCCCCGCCGCTACACCATCTCGCTTCATGCGATGAATCGACCCAACCCCCACGGCATTGCCTTTGACCGCTGGGGCTACCACTATGCCAACGACGGCACCGGCGGAAAATCCTTCCAGGTTCGCCCCCACAAGAACGGCTTCAAGATGTTCCAGATGTGCGCCAAGGAGGTGCGCCCGGTGCCGGCCAACGCCATCATCTCGAGCGGCAACTTCCCCGAGGAACTCCAGCAGGACTTCATGCTCTGCAACGTGATCGGCTATCTGGGCATCAAGCGCTACGACCTGGATCGCAGTGGCAAGGGCAAGCGCCAGCTGGGCGAGGTCTGGGGCGAGCCGACCCCCGATTTCCTCAAGAGCAGTGACAAGAACTTCCGCCCCAGCGACATGGTCTTCGGTTCGGACGGCGCGCTCTACATCGCCGACTGGCACAACATCATCATCGGCCACATGCAGCACAACATCCGCGATCCCAAGCGCGACAAGAAGCACGGCCGCATCTACCGCATGGTCTACAAGGAGCGCCCGCTGCAGGAGAAGGTTTCCGTCGACGGCCTGCCCCTCGACAAGCTGATGAAGCTTCTCGAACACCCCGTCGACGGCGTGCGTCACCGCACCCGCGTCGAACTCAGCGAGCGCGACAGCCGCGAGGTGATCGATGCCGCCAAGGCCTGGATCGCCAAGCTCGATCCCAAGAAGCCCGAGCACGCCCACCACTTCCTGGAGGCCCTATGGGTGCACCAGCAGCACAATGTGCGCGACACGGACCTGCTCGCCACCGTATTGGAATCCCCCGATCCCCACGTGCGGGTGGCGGCCGCCACCGTGAAGCATCATTGGGGACCGGCCGACCCGGTCTCCGGGGGAGGTGGTCTGCCGCCAGAGGATGAGAAGGAAGACAAACCCGAGATCCAGGTGCCCAAGCACCTCACCGGCAAGGACGCCGAGATCTACAGGAAGGGTGCGGAGGTCTACCACCGCGAGGCCCATTGCGGGACCTGCCACCAGGTCGACGGCAAGGGCCTGCCCAACATCTTCCCGCCACTTGCCGGCAGCAACTGGCTGGATGGCGACAGTGAGCGCCTGATCAAAATCACCCTGCACGGCCTCAATGGCCCCATCCAGGTCAATGGCAAGGAATTCGGCCCCGACAAGGGCACCCCGCCCATGACCCGCTTCAACGAGTTGCTCAACGACGAGGAAGTCGCCGCGGTGCTGACCTACGTCCGCAACTCCTGGGGCAACCAGGGCGAGGTGATGAAGCCCGAGACCGTCAGCAAGGTGCGCAAGGCCCACTCCAAGCGCTTTGAGGTCTGGGACTCCAAGGAGCTCTTGGAAGCCCACCCGCTCAAGAACTGACCGGGACCATCGCCCGATCCGAGGATTCGCCTTTTCAAAAGGCGCAGAATGGGTTGTGTATGCAGGATGCACTCACGCCTCGCATCGTGGGCATGGATCGCCCTGCTTCCCCTCCTCGCTTCCTGCGGCGAGGATCCCGAACTGGCCCTCGAGTATGAGGCCCTCGCGGCCGAAGTCGGTGAACGCGAGGAGGAACTCTCCGGGCTGCAGAAGCAACTGGGGGCGGAAATCCCCCCGGCTCTCGGCGAGAAGCTCGAGAAGGCCACCGGGAAACTGACCGAACTCAGCGTCGAGCAGTCCAGGCTGGAGGCCAAGCTGGTGGCCCTGCGGGACGAAAAGCGGTCACTTGAGATGCGCTTCAACCGCTATCGCCAGGAATACCCCGTTCCCTGAGAATTTCCACCCGACGAGCACATGAGCGAAATCATCGAATACCTCAAGGGCCCAGGCTTGATCGTGATGGTCCTGCTGCTCGGCGTCATGGGCGTCCTCTCCCTTTCCGGGACCTTGGATTCCGAGGGCTTGTTGGATCAGAATGAAATGCTGCTCGATGAAATCGCCATCAAGAAGAATAGGCTCGACCTGCTCGAGAAGAAGATCAGTCAAGCCAGCCAGGAACTCGAAGAGCAGGACGCAGCACTGGAGGAGTTGGCGAAACTTGATGACCTTCGCCTGAGGGCGCTCGAGATCAAGCAGGGCAACGAGGTGCTGCGCACCAAGGTGGCCTCGCTGGAAAAGGGGTTGGAGGAGGTCTACGACATGTTTGAATCCTACAAGGACCGCTACCGGGAGGCCGTCCGCAAATCCGCGGTCGGGACCGAACTGGAGAGCCTGACCCTGATGGATGGCACGGTTTACCGCGAGGTGAGCATCCGCTCGATCGATGCGCTCGGCATGAACATCATGCACAAGCGTGGTACCCGCCGCATTCCCTACAAGCAACTTCCAGAGGAGATGCAGCAACGCTTTCAGTTCGATGCGGAGCAGGCCGATGCCAAGTTGCGCGCGGAGCGGGAGCGCCAGCTCCAATCGAGGCTTGCCGGGCAGCAGGCAGACGAGGCTGCTGCCCTTCGACAGGTCGGCAGGAAGCGGGATCTTGAGCGACAAAAGGCCGAGCGGCTGGAGGAGTCGATCGAGGAACTTGAGGAGGCCATCCGGGCCATCGACCGCAAGCTGGTGACGGCCAGGCGCAATCTCGGACGCCAGTCATCCAAGTCGATCAGCGGCGCTCCCCAGTACCGCCGCGAAATCCAGGGGCTGGAGGAGCTCAAGCAGAAGTGCCAGGAGCAGCTGCGCGAGTTGAGGCAGATGCGCTAGCCCGAACTGCGTTTTCAGCGTCGGCCTTGGCAAGATCTAGAATTCCTGCGCCTCGCCCACGAGAATCATGAACGATCCGGGCTCGCCCGAATCGTTCATGAAACCTCGGTCTGCGGCTTGTTCTTCCCGATCTTGCCTGCGTTCTCCTCGAAAGCGCAGTTGGACAGAGTGCCAGGGAAGCTTCGGAGAATGGTAGGGTTTTTAGGGCCCGGGGATATTGACCCAATACACCACGTAGGCGACCTTGCAGCAGAGGTGCAGGGTCTGATCCACCAGCAAACCGTACTTGCGCTCACTCTTGCCGGTGTCGATGAGGCAGTGGAGCACGAATTCGATTCCCCCCAGCATCATGGAACCGGTTACCAGCCAGACCGCACCGGCGTGGATCAGGCCATGGGCGAAAAGCGCGACCAGCCATTCCGTGGTGTCGCCTGCCCTCAGGCGGCCCTTTTTTTCGGCCAGGTAGGCGCCCTGCAGCGGAAAGTCGGCCAAGGCGTGCCCGATGAACAGTGCAAAGAGCACTGCCCAGGGTCCCTGGTCGAGGATGGGGCTCACGTTCAGGCTTTTTTGGATGGGGATTATTCTTCGCTGCTCTGCTCAGCCCAGAAGTCGAAGAAGACTTCCTTTTCGTTGGCGAGGAGCTTTTCGTTCATGCGGCGCACGCGCCTGGAGACCTGTTTGAGAATGCCTTTGAGCACCAGGTTGGCCACCAGCGGATCGGCGTCGAAGATGCTCTCCAGGTCTTCGCGGGTGAGCTTCCAGATTAGGCATTCGCCGATCGATGTGACGTTGGCGCTGGCGGCGGTCGGGTCGAAGATGTTGATTTCGCCCAAGGTCTCGCCCTCCTTGAGGGAGGCCAGCAGGACGGCACGGCCGTCGGCGTTGGAGGTCACATGCAAGGTGCCTTTGAGCACCAGGTAGAGGGAATCCTGGGAGTCGCCTTCGGTGATGATCCTTTCGCCGTCGGTGGGGCGCACGAAGGTGCCATAGCCCGTGAGAAAGGCGCGGTGTTCCTGGGGCACGTCTGCCAGATAGCCGAGGGCTGGGATTTCGGGAAGGGGTGAGCTGCTCATGATTGGACTGGGTGATAAACGGTCAGATGATTCGATATTGCGGCCGCAAGCCTGATCCGCGAGGGCAGAAAAGTCTAGCCGTAACGGCATTGCGGCGCTTCAGCAGCCAGCCAACTGGGCCTTGAGCTGTTTGGCAGCCATCGCGTAGCCGCCGTCGCCGCCGTCGATAAAATGGATGTGCTGGCCTTCACCCGCACCGTGGAAGAAGCAGGTCATCAGGGTTTCGCCGGCACTGTGCATGCCATAGTCCAGCAGGCCTTCATGGCGCTTGGACTCCAGCATCGCCTTGATCTCGGCCCGTTGCTGCTTGCTGCAGTCGAGCACCATGCGCAGCATATCATCGAATTTCCGATGGTCGTTGTGCCGGCTCAGGCTCTTGACATACTTGCGGGCACTGAAGGGGCCGGGCATGCCGTGACCGAAGATGAGCACCGCGCAGACGATTTCAAAGGCACGCCAGGCGAAGCTGGGTGACCACAAGCTGTGATGGTAGCGCCGCTCGTCGGCGAGGCAACTGCGGATGGTCCGGTAGCGTGCGGCCTCGGTGTTGACCGGGTTGGCCACGTCAATGCTGTCGCCATAGATCCGCCCGAGTTCCCTGAGCACCTGCTGATAGACCGTCTTGTCGCCGCGGGCTCGCACCAGCAGGGAAAGGGAGAGGTCGCGTTTGGGCGCAATGGGCTGCCAGCGGCAGGAAAGACCACTGAGGTCGGCGCGGCTGCCTGCGATTTCCTCCAGGTCATGGGCGCCACCTTCCCGCTTGATGCGCTCATCGGCTTCACTGACGCCGCCGCCGCGAAACACCGCCAGGGCCCGCTCGCCGGCGAGTTCCATCTTGGCGACCTCGATGTGACTCTCCTTGAGTCCGGAAACCGGCAGCGCGCCGACCCTCATGGTCAGCTGGAAGGCTTCCCGGGCCATGCGACGCAATCCGCAGAGCTGCTTGCGGACGGGCTCCATGTCGGCGGGATCGATGAGCAGGGTCGCCCCGTCACCCCCGAACACGAAGGGAAAGCGGCCTTCGCCGAGCGCGTTCTGGACGGCGACAATCGCCGCAGCCCCGAGCGTGTTCACATCGCGGTAGCGACCGTTCTCGATGGCCCGGGTCGAATCGACGATGTCGACGACGACCACCCACCATTCATCCGGCACTTCGACGTAATGCCGGTCTTCGGTGATTTCGTGGAAATCACGGAAGCTCTGCAGCTGTTGATAGAAATTCATCCGCTGGGAGGGAGGTGGGTGTCGGGTATGTGGCGGGAAAAGGTCCCGGGAGACCGCGGCCAAGCATGTTTGGACGATGCTAGAACTCAGTGCAAGGTCACTTGGCGGGCTTTTTTTGTTGCCTGCAGGAGGCATGGCGAAAAAAGTCATGGCCGTTACGCAAAAGAAGCAAACAAGTTACACCCTCTCCAACATCCATCATGTCTGACAAGAAACCAATCCGCATCGGCCTCATCGGTTACGGCTTCATGGGCCGCACCCATTCCAACGCCTACTCCCAACTCAACCACTTCTTCGACACCGAGCACGTGCCGGTCCGCCAGGCCGTCTGTGGCCGCAACGAGGAAAAGGTCAAGGCCTTCGCCGAGAAGTGGGGCTATGAATCCTACGAGACTGATTGGCGCGAGCTGGTCAAGCGCGACGACATCGATGCCATCGACATCTGCACTCCCAACAATTCCCACGCCGAGATTGCGCTGGCCTGCATTGAGAACGGCAAGATGATCCTTTGTGAGAAGCCGCTGGCCCTCAATGGCGAGGAAGGCGAGAAGATGGTGGAAGCCGTCGAGAAGTCCGGCCTGCCCAACCTGGTTTGGTACAACTACCGCTTCCTGCCCGCGGTTTCCCACGCCAAGAACATCGTTGACGCCGGCGAGCTCGGCCGCGTGTTCCACTACCGTGCCAACTTCCTCCAGGACTGGACCATTTCCGACGAGCTGCCCCAAGGTGGCGAGGCCCTCTGGCGCCTCGATGCCGCCGCTGCCGGCTCTGGCGTGACCGGCGATCTGCTCGCCCACTGCATCGACACCGCCCGCTGGATCAATGGCGAGATCGTCTCGGTCTCCGCCATGACCGAGACCTTCATCAAGGAGCGCGTCCACACCGAGACCGGCGAGAAGCAGCCCGTCACCATTGACGATGCCTGCTCCTTCCTCGCCCGCTTCGACAACGGCTCGCTGGCCATCTTCGAATCCACCCGCTACGCCCGCGGCCACAAGGCGCTTAAAACCTTCGAGATCAACGGCGAGCACAAGTCGCTGTTCTGGGACCTCCACGATCTCAACCGCCTGCACTACTTCGACCACGGCGTTCCCGGCGACCGCCGCGGCTGGAGCAACATCCACGTTTCCGACGGCGATCAGCCCTACTGCGGCAACTGGTGGGTTCCCGGCCTCTGCCTCGGTTACGAGCACAGCTTCGTCCACGCCTTGGCTGAATTCTTCAAGGACCTCGACAATCCCGCCGACGAGAAGCGCTACCCGACCTTCAAGAACGCGCTCGGCACCCAGTATGTCTGCGACGCCGTTCTCGAGTCGGCCGAGACCCAGCAGTGGGTCGATGTCAAGACGGTCTGAGTCGCCTGATGACAGGCTTCACGCGCTTTCCGCGTGACAGTTTTCGACGCATGGGCGCGTAATGCGTCCATGCGTTTTTCAATAAAGCCTTTGTTGATTGCTTGCTGCCTGTTCGGCCTGCCGGCCCACGCCGAGAATAAGCCGGAGATCCAATGGCTCTGGGCAACTAAGCAAGCCGGTGAGCAGGAGAAGGTCTTTTTTCGCAATGTCTACACCCTGCCTGCGGGAGCCAAGTCGGCGGACCTGACCGTCAGCTGCGATGACTGGTATCGCCTGTTCGTCAATGGCGAGGAGGTCGGCATGGGCTCGGAGTGGTCCGCTCCGGGAAATTACGCGCTCCTGTCCAAGCTGAAGAAGGGCAAGAACGTCATTGCGCTTGAAGTCCGCAACAACGCGAGCGCGGCCGGCATGGCCCTGCGCCTGCGCACCACCCTTAGCAATGGCAAGACCGTGGACTGGGTGAGTGATGCCAGCTGGAAGTGCGCAAAGGAAGTCTCCAAGGGTTGGAAGACGGCGGCTAAGGCCCCGGAGGGTTTTTCAGCCCCGGTGGTGCTTGCCAAGATGGGCGACAAGCCCTGGGGCATGGTCATTGAGGAAACGGTAAGCGTCGCTGAAGGCTATGTCGACGTCACTGAAGACTTCCAGATCGTGGAAGGATTCAAGCTGGAGAAGCTCTACGACGTGCCCAAGAGCCAAGGCTCCTGGGTGGCCATGACCATGGATGACCAAGGTCGCTTTTACTGCGCCAACCAAGGTGGCAAAATTTATCGGGTGAGCGTGGGTGAGGACAGCGTCGCGGTTGAAGACACCAACATCCCGGTGACCGGCTCACAAGGCCTGCTTTGGCATGAGGGGGTGTTGTGGATCAGCACCAATGAAAACAAGCAGCAAGGAGTTTGGCGTGTCACCGATAGCGACGGAAATGACACCTTCGATAAAGAGGAGTTGATCAAGCCGCTGGAAGGGCGCGGAGAGCACGGTCCCCACGCCCTGGTGCCGTCTCCCGATGGGGAATGGATCTACTTTGTCGCCGGCAACCACGTCAACATGACCGAGATGAACGAGTCCATGGTGCCCCGGGTCTGGGACGAGGATCATCTGCTGCCGCGTCGCCCCGATGCCCGCGGCCACGCCCGCACCCGCATGGCGCCCGGTGGCTGGATTGCCCGATTCAGGCCCGATGGCACGAACTGGGAGTTGGTGTCCATTGGCTACCGCAACCAGTACGACGTGGCCTTCAATGAACACGGCGACCTGATCGCCTACGATGCCGACATGGAATGGGACTTGGGCATGCCCTGGTACCGTCCGACCCGCATCTGTCACGTCGTGCCAGGCTCCGAATTTGGTTGGCGCAACGGTACCGGCAAGTGGCCCACCTACTACGAAGATAGTTTGCCGCCCATCACCAATATTGGCCCCGGCTCACCCACCGGCGTGGTTTCCGGCAAGGGCGCGAAGTTTCCTGCGAAATATCAGAAAGCTATCTACTGCTTCGATTGGACCTTTGCCACCATCTACGCCATGCACCTCAGCCCCGACGGTTCGACCTACAAGGCAGAGATCGAGGAGTTCGTCGCCGGCAAGAAGTTCCCGCTGACAGATGCGGTGATTGGAAAGGACGGCCACATGTATTTCATGACCGGCGGGCGTAAAACCGAGTCGGCCTTGTGGCGCGTGAGCTACACCGGCAGCGAGACGATCCAAGCGGTCGAATTCAACAACAAGGAGCTCGCCCTGATGGATGAGAAAGCCGCGCTCAAGGCCTTGGACAGTGAAGACCGCTTCGAGCGCTTCAGTGGCCGGGTGGCACTCGAGGTCAAGAAGCCCGATGCCTTCCGCTCCATCCTTGGCGACAAGGGCTCGACGGCCTGGCCCGTCATCGAGGCCGTCATCGGAGTGGCCCGCACTGGCAAGCCCGGGGATGCAAAGCCACTGCTCTCGCGCATCACCCAGCTCGACTGGAGCCAACTCGGCGAGCAGCAGAAGCTTGCCTGGCTGCGCGCCGTGGCCTTGGTCTACAGTCGTCATGGCGACCAGGGAGAGAAGGCCCGCCAGCAGGTCCTGGGCGTGATCAATCCCCACTATCCCTCCGGGAGCGACACCGTGAACCGCGAGCTCTGCCGAGTGCTCTGCTACCTGCAGGCACCCGATGTGGTGCCACGCACCCTGACCCTCATGGACCAGGCTGGTCCCACTCCGACTCCCGACTGGCTGGAGCTCGCCAAGCGCAACGATCGCTACGGCAGGACCGTCAAGGCGATGATGGAGAACCTGCCACCCGAACAGGTGATCCACTACGCCTACTGCCTGCGGGTGGTCAAGGGCCCCTGGAAGCCCGACGAGCGCAAACGCTACTTCACCTGGATTGCCAAGCTGATGAACAACAAGGGCGGCAACAGCTACAGTGGCTTTCTCAAGGGGATCCGCGACGATGCATTGGCCAATGCTACGGCGGAGGAGAAGAAACAGGTTGAAGCCATGAAGCTGGTGGTGGCCGCCAACCCTTTCGCCAACCTGCCGCCCGTCAAGGGTCCCGGCAAGGCCTGGAGCGTGGATGAGATCGTCGCCCTCTCCAAGGATCTGAAGGGTGCTGACCTCGAGAAGGGCAAGGACATGTTCCGTGCCGGTCTCTGCGCCGGTTGCCACCGCTTTGGTGGCGAGGGCGGAGCCGCCGGCCCCGATCTGACCGGTCTTGCCGGCCGCTTCAGCCCCCGAGATCTCGCAATGGCCCTGCAGGAGCCAAACGAGATCATCTCCGACCAGTTTGCCTTCGACCTCATCGTCCGCCAGGACGGCTCCACACTCACCGGCAAGATCGTCGAGGAGAAGGACGAGAAGTGGTTGGTCGCCACCAACCCCTACGACATGAGCCAGACGGTGGAAATCGAGCGTGGCGACATCAAGGAGGTGAAGACCTCGCCGGTCTCGCCCATGCCCGCCGGTCTGGTCAACCGCATGAACGAGGAGGAATTGAAGGCCCTGCTTGCCTACCTTCTCGGCAAGCAATAAGGGGGATTGATTTCGGCCCGTTACGGGTTATGGATTGCATCGATGCCAAGGGTCTTTTCCCAGCTTGAATTCAAATGGACTTCCTGGCTGCGCAAGGCCAGGCCCAAAGCTTCGCGCAGGGGTGCGTCCCGGCGTGAAGACGGGGGGCTCACGGCCTGGTGCTCCGAGCAGGCCGACCGGCTTTCGCTGTCGCGGCTCTCCCGTCGGGTCAGGGTGTGCTGGAATTCGCGCATGAGTTCGACGGCGGGACAGGCCTCCTGGCCGGATTGCCTCATCCAGCTCAATCCGCGGCTCAAACAGATCGGCGAGGATGAGACCTGGAACACCCTGCGCCACGAGCTGGCCCACCTCGTGGCCTACGAGCGGTCTGGACGCCGGCGCATCGCGCCCCACGGGCCGGAGTGGCAACAGGCCTGTGCCGAGTTGGGCATACCGGACGAACAGGCCTGCCACGAACTGCCGCTGCCGAGCCGCAAGCTCAAGCCCAAGCACCTCTATGTCTGCCGCAAATGCCGCACCGAGTGGTATCGGGTGCGTCCGCTGCGCCGGTCGGTGGCCTGCTACGACTGCTGCCGCAAGCACAGCGGGGGGCAGTATGATGAGCGCTTCCGGATGGTCAAACTGCCCCTGCCGAAAGCGGCAAACAGCTCCTGAAACCGGGGAATTGGGGGGATTTCGGCCGGAATTGCGGGGATTTGGGGCGGAATTGCGACTTTATACTTGCAACCCCCCGTCCATGGCTTAACACCTCCGCCCCGCATTATGGCTAAGAAATCCTGGATCGCCCGTAACCAGCGCAAACAGCGCACCGTTGAGAAGTATGCCGACCTCCGCCACAAGCTGAAGGCCGAGAAGGACTACATTGGTCTTACCATGCTGCCGCGTGACGCCAGCCCCACCCGCGTGGTCAACCGCTGCGCCACCAGTGGCCGTCGCCGCGCCTACCTGCGCCGCTTCAAGCTTTCCCGGATCGCGTTCCGCGAACTCGCTTCCGCCGGCATGATCCCCGGCGTGACCAAGTCGAGTTGGTAAGCGTTACGCTTTTCTCGACATCCCCGGGCGCAGAGCGATAACATCACGGTCTGCGCCTTTCTTATGCCCATCTACGAATACGTCTCTTCTGCTCCTGACGACCCCGAGAGTTCGTGTCGCGTCTGTGCCCGTGGGTTCGAGCTCAGACGCCCGGTAGATCGTAGCCCGCTTGAACATTGCCCCTTGTGCAAGCATCCGGTGCGCAAGGTCATTTCGAGTGTCAATACCCCCAAGGTCACCAAGCCCTTGTCGGTGACCGATGCCAAGAAGGCCGGTTTCACTGTCTTGGAGAAACGCGACCAGGGCGTTTACGAAAAACTTTGATGCCTCGTGATCGCTGACCTCTTCAACTGCAGCCTGTTGGCTGTGTCCGGACACAAAGAATTCCCCACCTTGGGTGAGTCCCTCCTGTACCTTGCCGGGATTGCCCTCTTCCTCGCGCTCAACGCGTTCTTCGTGGCCAGCGAATTCGCCATCGTCAAGGTGCGCCCCAGCCAGATCGAGGCCGACGACAAGGAGACGGGCAAGGAGTCTCCGGTGGCATTGCATGTGACCCGCAATCTCGACAGTTATCTTTCCGCCAACCAACTGGGCATCACCATCTCCTCGCTGGCGCTCGGCTTCCTCGGCCACCCCTTCGTCCAAGCTCTGGCTTATCCGGTGCTCTCCCAGATCGGCATGCCCCCGAAGGCGATTCTTATCGTCTCCATCACTCTCGCCTACATCTGCTTCACCTTCCTGCACGTGGTGCTGGGTGAGTTGGTGCCCAAGTCCATTGCCATTCGCAAGGCCTTGGCGGTGACCAAGGTGCTCGCCGGCCCACTGCACCTCTTCTACAAGACCTTCCATTGGGTCATCTCCTTCTTCAACGGCACGGCCAACCTGATTCTCAAGTACATCTTTCGCATGGAGCCGGTCAGCGAGAGTGAGCACAGCCACTCCGCCGAAGAGCTCGCTCTGATCGTCACCCAGAGCGGTCACTCGCAGGAGGTCACCGAGACCGAGCGCGAAATCCTGATCAATACCCTCTCCTTGAATGACCTCTGGGTTCGCGACGTGATGACGCCGCGTGCGGACGTGGTGGTGCTCGATGCCGACGAGTCTTTCGACAAGATCCTCGAGCTGGCGCGCCGCAGCAAGCACACCCGTTTCCCGCTGGTGAAGGGCCACATCGACAACGCCATCGGCCTCATCCACATCAAGGACATGTTCAAGCTGATGGACGAAAAGGATCCCGACCTGATGCGCATCAAGCGCGATCTCAAGGTGGTGCCCGACACCATGCCGCTCGATACTCTGCTGCAGTTCTTCCTGCGCGAGCACGCCCACTTGGCGATGGCTGTCGACGAGTTTGGAACACCCGTCGGTGTGGTCTTCATGGACAACATCATCGAGGAGCTGGTCGGTGACATCCAGGACGAGTTCGACAACGAGCGCCCCGAGTTCACCAAGATCAACGAACGCGAGTTCCTGGTCGAGGGTGGCATGACCCTCAACGACCTCAACGGGGTCGTTTCCGAGTTCGAGCTCGAAAGCGGGGAGGTCACCACCATGGGTGGTTACATCACCCAGCAGCTGGGCCGCTTCCCCGAGCCGGGCGAGACGCTCGAGATCTTCGGCTACGAGGCACGGGTCACCAGCACGGACGGCCGCCGCGTCGGTCAGGTCCACCTGCGTCGTTTGGATCCCGTGCTCGCCACTGAAAGTGAGGAGGAGGGGGGAGGGGCTTAGCGCCTCGTTATTGCTTATTGGGGAGAGCTTCGCTCAACAGGGGAGAGAGCTTGTAGGCGCATCACTGACGAGGCAGTTCATGGCCCATTTGTGGTGAGGGACACACAAGGTGGGGCTGGTTGCTCGCCCAAGAATTGTATGTTCCCGCCAAAGGCTTGAAAGTGCTTTTGCAGCAACACGTCTGCAGCGCCCTTACAAATCAATCACAAAGCCGCCACTGGTGGTCACCGCCTTGGCGGCCGAGACCGGAATCCAGCGCAGGGCGTAGCTTGGGCCCCAGGAATCGGAAACGGCAATCTCGGAGGTCTTCTCGTTGTAGCCGATGATCAGGCAGATGTGGTGCTTGGACTTGTTGCTCAGGGTGGGGATCAGGTCCTGGGCGGCGCTCTCGACTTGTTTGGCCCACTCGTCGATGTCCTGGACGGTGGCGCGCTGGCGGGTGAGGTCGTTGGCGGCCTCGTTGTATTCGTCGACCGAGGCCATCTGCCAGAGGATGGGCACGCCCTTGTCGATGTAGCGCTGGACGAGTCGCACATCCAGGTCTTCCTCCAGCTCGAGCTCCCTGATGCGCCGCGCCTTGCTGCTGATGATGCGCTTGGCTTCCTCGGCCAGCACGCTGGTGCGGGTGCCGCCGGTGGGGGCGGTGGCGAGGGTGGCCAGCAGATACATGTCGGCGGGCACGTTCATGTAGCGCATGGCGCGCTCGAAGGTGGCAGGCGCGCAGTATCCTTTCGGGCCCTGGTCGACCATGGGGATGTTGGTGATCACGACATCCCCATTTTCCTCCTTGCTGACGTTGGTCTCCAGCAGGTCGCGGAAGTCCGAGTCCTTGATGAAGTCGACCTTGCCCTCGCGGTCGGCCGTCGCACGGTCCACCACCAGCAGGTAGGTGTACTCATTCTCGCGCTCGGAGAGGATGAAGGCGTGATTGCGGTGGTCCCAGCGCAGGACATCCCGGCGATCCTCCTTCTCGCCGTAGCGCTGCTCCACGGGCTCGCCGAGGGCTTCGCGGAGGAGGGTCGCGATGGTCGTGGCGTCCCGTTCAATGGCTTCGTTGAGGGTCATGTCGACCTGGTTGCCGTCCACCATCTTCATGAAGTGGTCCTCGCCCCGCCCGAGCGCACTGTTGAAGTCTCCCTTGTTGGCAAAGACGACCGAGAGGCTTCCGGTCTTGTCCTTCGCATCCCCGTAAAGGGTGCCGCAGTAGGGTCGGGCACCGAGGAAGCGGTCGTCGGAGCCCGGATACTTGCGGTAGCTCAGGGTTCCCTTGGTTGTGGATTCCACCGGCCACCCCAGGCGCCTGGCCACCTGCGCGGCCGGTTCCTGCCAGAGTTCGGTTTTCGCGCTGAAGAGGGGCAGCCCGACAGCCTGGTTGATGGCGGCGTCCGAGCTCTGATCGGCGGCATGCTCCTGCTGGTGCCACTGCTGCAGGCGCTCGCGGCTGTCCGGGGTCAATTGCTCCAGCGAAATGGTGAAGTCGCGCCCCTGGAACTGGAAGCGCACCTCGCTCTCAGAGAGTTCGATGGGGCTGACCTCGATGGTCTTGGCATCCTTGAGCTGGGTGATGGCGATGGTCTGTGCAAGGCAGGGGACATGCAGGGCCATGGCGGCAAGCAATGCTGCGCTCCAGCTGGGCAATCGCTTGAATTGGAACATGCCACCATCAAAGCCCATGATTGCCGGAGAGCAAAATCCAAAATCAATCCTCGCGGATGCCGCCCAGCAGATCCTGCATCATTTGCGGTCCCAGACGCTTGACGATGTCGGCCTCCTCGAGCAGGTCGGCAGCCAGCTTGGCCTTGTCCTGCTGGAGCTGGTGGATGCGCTCCTCGACCGTGTCGCGGCACAGCAGCTTGTGGACGAAGACCGGCTTGTCCTGGCCGATGCGGTAGGCGCGGTCGGTGGCCTGGGCCTGGGCGGCGGGATTCCACCAGGGGTCGAAGTGGATGACGGTGTCGGCGGCGGTCAGGTTGAGCCCCGTGCCGCCGGCCTTGAGCGAAATCAGGAACACCGGAACGTCTCCACCCTGGAAGCGTTCGACCAGGCTGCCGCGATCCTTGGACTCGCCGGTGAGTTTCAGGAAGCCAATGCGCTCGCGCTCGAGGAGTGCCTCGATCCGCTCGAGCATGGTGGTGAACTGGGAGAAGATGAGGATGCGCCGGCCTTCTTCCACCAGGACTTCGAGCAGTTCGCCGAGGAAGTCGAGTTTGGCGGAAGCCATGGCCTGGGCCTCGAAGTTGTCGGGCAGGAGTGCCGGGTGGCAGCAGATCTGGCGTAGCTTGAGCAGGGCATCGAGAAAGACGATCTGGTATTGGCTGCCGCCGCGTGCGGCAATCGCCTGGCGCACTCGCTTGTTCATCATCGCGCGCACCGTCTCGTAGAGGTCCTTCTGGTCGCGGTGTAGCTCAATGCGGTGGACCAGCTCGGTCTTGGGCGGCAGCTCGGTGGCGACCTGGTCCTTGGTTCGACGCAGGATGAGCGGTGCCACGCGGGCCCGCAACTCGGCGAGCTTTTTGGGCAGGTCCGGATCGTCGCCCGGCTTGCGGTAGGTGGCCATGAAGTCTTCCTCCTTACCCAGCCAGCCGGGCATCAGGAAGCGCATCAGGCTCCACAGCTCGCCGAGGTGGTTTTCGACCGGAGTGCCCGAGAGGCAGAGGCGGTGCCTGGCCTGCAGTCGACAGGCGGCTTGGGCCACCTTGGCCTGCGGGTTCTTGATGTGCTGGGCCTCATCGAGGATGGCGAGGTGGAAGTCGTGGTCGGCGAACTCATCGATGTCGCGGTGCAGCAGGGCGTAGGAACTCAGCACGATGTCGGCGTGTGGGATGCTGGCGAAGTGCCTGTGTCGCCCGGGCCCTTCGAGCACAAGCACCTTGAGCTCCGGCGTGAACTTCTGCGCTTCGGCCTGCCAGTTCGGCACCACCGAGGTGGGGGCGATCACCAAGGTCGGCCGACCCTGACTGTGACCACGGCTCTTCTCCTCGAGGATGTGGGCGAGGGTCTGCAGGGTCTTTCCCAGGCCCATGTCGTCGGCGAGGATGCCGTGAAGGGCGTGTCGGGCGAGAAACTGCATCCAGTGGAAGCCTGCGAGCTGATAGTCACGCAGGGTCGCTTGCAGACCTTCGGGTGGCGCGACCTTTTCCATGGACTCGAACTTGCCGAGGCGCTGCGCGAGGTCTTGGATTTCAGCCGGAGCGTCGAGGGCGAGTTCCGTGCTGAGGGCAGCGGCATCAAGGGCGTGAACCTTGGTCTGCTCCGGGAAGTCGGGATCGATGAGCAGGGCGAGGTGGCCGAGGATGCGACGCACGCGGTCGACGGGCAGCTGTAGGGCGTCACCATTGGGCAGCGGCGCATAGACGAAGGCTTGGCCCTTGCCTTCGAGGGCGTCTTCGGCGAGTTCGTTTTCGAGCAGTTCGGCGAGGATGGGCAGCAGGTCGTGGCGTTCGCTGCCGACCTCGAAGCCGACCGACAAATCGAACCAGCCGCCACCGCAGGGCTGCATCTCCGTCTGCCAGTCATCGGGATCCGCGAGGTACACGGCATGGCCGACCTGCTCACCGATGCTCACCGTCCAGCCGGCCTCTTCCAGCCGCCGAACCCATTCGCCGCGGAAGCGATGCCAGAAGAGATCAGTCTGAATGCGTTCGGGATCGGGAAACCAGCGGTGACGTTTGGCGTCGGCTTCGCGGCTGCGCAGCTTGATCAAAAACTGCCAGGCCGAGTTGCTGTCGAGCGAGGACAGGCCGCTGTCGCTTAGCAGGCGGGCTGCCGCATTTTCCGCAGCCTTGTCGTGTTGGAGGACGAGGGGCTTGCCATCCTCATCCGTGAGCTCGCTGATCCAGTCTGGGCGGGAGCCGCGCAGCGGCAGGCGGTGTCCCTCATAGATGACGAAGGCATCGGCAAAGATGCACTGCTCGGCATCGGCCTGGCCCAAGGACTTGAGGATGAGCCGGGAATGGGGGTCCACCGGCGAGCGCGTGATCGCCAACTCGAAGCGGGGTGGGGGCGCGATGCGCTCACCCACAGGAGTTTTATCTCCGGTCGTCTTTTCCTGTCGGGCTTCATCAATGGCGCCTTGCACGGCGGTATTGAGGCCCGAGCCCGCCAGACGCTGGAGGTCACGACTCTTGGCGGCCTTGGCCAGCAGGCCCGCCGCGTGATGGCAGTCCTGGCCCAGCTCGCAGCTGCAGCTGGCTTCCATTTCCCAGCCCGAAGCGGAGGGCCAGAAACTGACTTCCACCTGTTCGCCCTTGACCTCGCCACGCAGTACATGGCTGCCCCCGCCCAGTCCCTCCAGCCGGATGGCCTTGGACTTTCCAGCCATCGGCCGGGCAGCCGCGAGGATCTCCTCCTCGAAGCGGTGTTGCCAGTCTCCACTGCGGAGGTAGTCGGTGGCGGCGGAGGAATCGGACATGGCACCGCGAGCTTGCTAGGTTGCGCCCCGGATCGCGACACCTTTTCTCGGGCCGCCGGCAAAGAAAAACGACAGCCGGGAAACCCGACTGCCGCTGAAGTGGAGTGAAGCGCTAGCGCTTACTTGACGAGTTCGACCATCTTCTCGCCAAGGGCCAGACCGACGTTCATGTAGGTCTTGGCGTTGCCGCCGTAGTGGCCGCTCGAGGCACTGGGCTCGTCGAGCAGGGGCTTGGAGTAGACGAAGCCGATGTCCTCACCGCTGGAGGCGAAGTTTTTCATGGCTTGGAGGATCTTGCCGTGGCCGGACTCGGTATCGCCTTCATCGGTTTGGCCGAGGGAGGCGCAGACGAACTTGGCATCAGGAGCGTTGAAATCCTTGCGCAGGGCCTTGAGTAGGTAGCCGAGGTTTTCCTCGTACCTGGCGGCGTGCGCCTTGTTGCGCATGTCCTTGTCGCCCTGCCACCAGATGATGCCGGCGACCTCATACTCGGTGGCACCGGGGTAGTATTCGCCGATGTTTTCGAGGATCTTCTTGGCGTTGCCGACGTCGTCGTCGTACTGCTTGCCGGCATACCAACCCAGGGTTTCACCCTCCTTGTAGGGAACGATCGCGCTCCTGTCCTTCTTGTCCGGATAGGTCTCGCCATAGCCGGGACATTCGATGCCTTCGGCAGTGTAGCGGGGGGTGCCCGGGGGCAGCAGGTCCCAGCCGAGGCTGCGGTTGCCAATCGAGCTCTTGAGCATCATCACCGGTGCGTCGATGGCTTCGCCGAGTTGGTAGCCGGTGCCGATCTCGATGCCGATCTTGTTCTTGCCGTCGACGGTCAGCCATTCGTTGCGGTAAACATTCATGTTGCCGCGCTTTTGCATGACCGAGACGTTGCGGACGTCCTGGCGCGTGGTCCAGTTGCCCTCGTCGTCGGCGAGGAAGGGGTAGGCTTTCTTGAGTTCATCGGTGACCTTGCCCATTTCCAGGGTGTTGGACTGACCCATGATCAGGAAGACCTGCACGGGTTTGGACATGTCCGCAGGCTTGCCGTCGGGGTCGGGCAGGTCCTGGGCGTGAAGTGCCGGGGCGGAAGTCAGCGCCAGGGCACACAGCGAGGTATTGAGCTTTTTAATCAGGTTCATGGTAGAAATGGCTACCTTGGGATTGGGATGGTTCTTACACGGCAGCCGAAAATCCCAGTTAAACCCGGAAATTTCATAAAACCTCGGGCTGCGGCTTGTCCTTGCCGATGTTGCCTGCGTTCTCCTTGAAAACGCAGTTGGACAGAGTGTCAACTCAGCCCTGACTGCGTTTTCAGCGTCGGCCTTGGCAACATCGAGAATTCCTGCGCCTCGCCCACGAGAATCATGAAATATCCGGGTTAAACCCGGAAATTTCATAAAACCTCGGTCTGCGGCTTGTCCTTGCCGATGTTGCCTGCGTTCTCCTTGAAAACGCAGTTGGGCAGAGTGTCAACTCAGCCCTGACTGCGTTTTCAGCGTCGGCCTTGGCAACATCGAGAATTCCTGCGCCTCGCCCACGAGAATCATGAAATATCCGGGTTAAAACACAGGTTTGGCGACAGTCAACAGGCCTTCGAAGCCGCAGAAGAGCTTGGAGTCGGTCGGGGGGCGGGCCGGCAGCGGGCCGTCGCGCTCGAGGTGGTCCCGGCAGATGGCGAAAAACTCCTCGGGAGCCCGCGCGCGGCGAATCTCGTGCTCGAAGGAGC
Source organism: Akkermansiaceae bacterium (assembly GCA_033722655.1). Taxonomy (GTDB): domain Bacteria; phylum Verrucomicrobiota; class Verrucomicrobiia; order Verrucomicrobiales; family Akkermansiaceae; genus Luteolibacter. The sequence goes on from JAWVYP010000009.1 coordinate 22,731, forward strand.
CCTCCAGGCCATGGCTGATGTAGGCCAGGGTCCGCTTCATGGCTTGGACGTGGAGCAAGGGCTGGAAGTCGCTGCGCTCGCGTGCCGTCTCTTCATAGAGTTCCTCAATGTAGGCCAGCAGGTCGCGCAACTCGGGCTGGTCGGCCTCGCGACCTTCCATGGCGGCGGCGAGCTGGCTGAAGATCCAGGGATTGCGGATGGCACCGCGGCCGACCATCAGGCCAGCGGCCGAGGTCTGTTCGAGATAGGCGAGGCCGGTGTCGACATCGACCACATTGCCGTTGGCGATCACCGGGCAATCCAAGGTCTCGACGGCCATGCGCACGCAGTCGGCATGGACCGGAGTCTGGTAGCGCTCGCGGACGGTGCGGCCATGAATGCTGAGCCCGTCAATGGCGTGTCGGGAAAACAGCTCCAGCAGGGATTCGAATTCTGATGCGTCCTCGAAGCCGACCCGGGTCTTGACCGTAAAGCAGCCCTGGACGGCTCCGCGCAATTCGCCCAGCAGGCGATTGAGATGCTCGGGCTGGCGCAGCAGCCCGCCCCCGGCGTTCTTGCGGCACACCACCGGCGCGGGACATCCGAGGTTGATGTCGATGCCCGCCACCGGCAGCCTTTCGAGTTCCCTGGCGGTGCGCACCAGTTCGGCGATGTCCTGGCCGATCATCTGCGCGTAGACCGGGCGCTGCGTCTGGTTTTCGGTGATCGAGCGCACGATTTTCTGCTCCAGGCGGGAATGCGGATGCACCCGGAAATACTCGGTCACAAACCAGTCCGGGGCGCCTCGGCGGGCAATGACGCGCATGAAGGGCAGGTCGGTGACATCCTGCATGGGAGCCAGCACCAGGGCGGGTCGATGGGTGGGCGAGGTGTGGTGCATGGGTCGAAGTGATTTATTATCAGGGCATTCGGAAAAGTCCAAGCCGGACCCCCGGTGACCGCCAGTGAGCGGGGCTTGCGGATGCAATGATAGGTCCAATCCTTGATTTGGCGGGCCGAGCAGCCGAAAGGGGGCCACCCAAGGGCTCCCGGAATTGCTTTGACATCCAATTTCATCCTGAGATGGTTTGGCTTTATTAACCAAATGGAGAAAACCC
>JAWVYP010000010.1:0-23663 GCA_033722655.1 Akkermansiaceae bacterium
GGCATGGTGGGTTAATCCAGCCATTTTCGTTAGGCTTCATTCCATGGACATCGGCACCACCCGAAACCGCCTCCAGGCCGACATGACATCGGCGTGCATTCCGCGTTTCCTAGTGGCATTGGGAAGCGTCTTCCTGTGCAAGGCCGGAGCGATCAAGGCCGAGGACCCGCATCACTTCTCGGCAGGGCTCAAGCACCTGGCCGAGCTTGCAATGCCCGAGATGAAAGGCGCCGAATGGATCGCCCACAAGGGGGATGGCCAGCACCCCGAGTTGATCCGCTTGCAATACCTGCAAAACGCGGAAATCAGCCTCAAGGGCAATGTATGGAAACTGGATACCAATCCACCGTCCTATCTGGGATTTGCCGGCAGCGAGCCTTTCGAACTTGGAAATTCCGATGCCAGTGGGGCAAATGCTGGCGACACAGACTCCGAACCTTCTCTGGGAGACAAGATCCGCGCCTATGCACGCAAGAACGCCCAGCCAGACGAGCAGCCAGCGCAGAAGCTCGAACCCAAGCCGAGGACACTGGCCCAGCGCGACGCTTCACGCATCGCCAAAGCACTCAGAAAGCCTTCCTACGCCCAAAACATCAACGAGCGCATGCAGTGGGGTGGCGATGATGGCACCCTGGGCTACATCCTGCTCTATGCCACGCAACTGCTGCAGGCTGGCGAGGAAGATGCCGCCAACGAGATTGCCGAAGCCCTGTTTGAAGTCATTGACGACGACACGGCCGTCATCAACATGGCCATTCACCATCTGGCCGAAGCGGAGTATCAGCAAATCACCCAGGACTTTTTCGCAGATGGAGACTGGGATGCCTATCTCCAGGGACTCAAGGGCCTGCTTCGAAAATACACGCGGGGATGGTCCAATCGGGCCGCTGTCGACCTGCTTGCCGCACGCGTCGCCAAGCGCAAGCCGCCAGAGGTTCCCACAAGCATCGAGGGCATCGAGATCCAAGCCGAGGCGAGGACCCTGGTTCAACAACTGCTGCAGAAGCCGCAAGCCAGGGACCCGGAAGACCTGATCCGCGAGTATGCCCTAGAATACGGCATGGATCCCGACGAGATCAGTTCGGATCAGAGGGCAATGTTGACGCGGGCAATCCAGATGGGAGGCGCCGGCATGCATCACAGCAGCAGTGCGTGGCTGCTGGAGGAGATCGAAGCCGGAGCGGACAAGCCCGCCATCGAGCAACTCAAGGCCCTCGGCATGGATGCTCTGCCCGCCCTCGCCGCCATGGTCGACGATGACACCCTGACCCAGCAGCCCAGACAGGAAATGGGCTATCACTACGGCTACGTCCGCAGTTCGCGTGGCATGGACCTGCAGCAGGCCTATGACCAGCTGACCCGCCCCAGCTCCCGTGGCGAACTGATTTCGGGGCTGCTGGTGGCCGTTCTTCCCATCCAGTCGGATCCATACCAAGCCGTGGACCACAACCCAGGCATGTTGCGCGATCTGGCACTCGACCTCTACCGCGAGCACAAGGACAGCAGCAAGACCGATCTCGCCCTGCACTTCTTCAGAAATGGCAGCAACCAGATCCAGTCGCAAGCCGCCATGCATCTGATCCAGTCCGAAGAACCGGCCGTCAGGCAGAGCTTCGAGAGCGCCATGCTCGAACACCACGACCCCTTGGAAATGATTTCCTACGTCGAGAACCATCTCAACACCCACAAGGCCGAGGCCAAGACCTTTGCGAGGGCCTTCATCAAGAAGCTCAAGGATGCAAAAATCGACAAGGAAGCCCTGCAAATGTCGTCCATGGGTTACCAGATCATGAATGTTGGCGGCATCGACAAGTATTGCGATCAGCTCGCCCTGAAGGTGGGTGACATCTCGCTCGACAAGCTCATCAAACAGGCACTCCAGGAAAAGCCGACCGGCAAAGATGAGACCGATGAAGATGAACAGTCCGCGATCATGGCCCTGGGTGCCAATATCCAGGAAATGAGCCTCGGCGAGAGCATGGACCTGTTTGCCGGGTATGCAGACAAGGCCGAACCCCGGCAGTGGAGCGAGATCATCTCCCTACTGCTCAATCACGTCCAGCACCAGGCGATGATGAAGGCCCAGGCCGAATACGAGCGGGCAAACGGTGGCACCCCGGAACCTCTGCCCAAGGCATCTCCACTCACTCCGGAACAACTGCAGGCATGGGGCAAGCTTCGCCAGCGCGACACCCCGCTTCCGAAATCCAACGAAATGTTCGGCTACATGCGCATGATCGGCTGTGAAACCATCGGGGACGTCACGACCATTCTCATCGACTTTGCCAGCGGCGGCATCGACATGAACAGGATCTTCGAGGTTGCCATGATCTCTCCCGATGGCTCTTCGGTGATCCGCCGTTCCAACAGCCGCATTGAGGCCATGCTCAAGGGCGAGACCCCGGAAGCCTGGCCGGATGCGGATTCGGTCAAGCCGGAACGGCGTGATGAGATTCTCGCCAAACTCGCCGAACTCCCCGCAGCCGAAATTCCCGATTATGCCAGCTCGCTCGACATGGATGAGCGCCTGGTGGCGATGGAATACAGCACCATCCAGGAGATGGGCCAGGAACTCCCCGGCAACATCATCGAGCTCAACCAGACCTTGGTCGATACCAAACCCATGCTCGATCCCCTGCACGATCCCGCGTTCATCCGGAAACTCGACATCCAGGCCGGACAGAAGATCGACGAAGCCTTCCTCCTGCGCCTGGTCGAACACTTGCTCGAGAATAGCGGGACCCTCGCTCCCAGCACCATCGTCATCAACCGGGGAATCATGAACATGGGTTCCACCATCCAGGCCATCACTCCCACCCTCGAGCAGAAAGGCGAGTCCAACTGGTCACGCTACGTGGATCACGCACGCATGATCTTCGAATACGACGAGCCGGACTACGACTCGCTGGTCCTCATCAACATCGGCCAGCACCGTCTCCTCTACATCCTCAAGGATGGAAAGCCCGAGCTGACCCAGAGCCGCATGTTCAGTGGCAACGGGGAGGCCGACCTGAAGCAGGCCCTCGAGGGCGAATACACCTTTGCAGGACCCATTGTCCTCGGGCTGGTCAGCCGCGACCAGGCAGACGGAAACCACTGATTGATCTCTCTCAAACACACAAAGACCATGGCCATCACCAAAGAAGCAGCCACCCAGTGGCAGGAAATACAGGAACAAGCCGAAAAGATCCGCAGCGAAACCGCCCGCGTGATTGTCGGCCAAGAGGAAATCGTCGACCACTTGCTCACCTCCCTGCTGTGCAAGGGCCACTGCCTTCTGGTGGGTGTTCCCGGTCTCGCCAAGACCCTTCTGGTCTCTACCCTGGGCAGGATCCTCGGCCTGGATTTCAAACGCATCCAGTTCACTCCAGACCTGATGCCCTCCGACATCATCGGCACAGAAATCCTGCAGACCGACGACCATGGCAACCGCAAGTTCAAGTTCGCACCCGGTCCCATCTTCACCAACCTTCTGCTTGCCGACGAGATCAACCGGACCCCACCCAAGACCCAAGCCGCCCTGCTGGAAGCCATGCAGGAACGCCAGGTATCGCTCAACAGCGTGACCCATGAGCTCGAGGAGCCCTTCACGGTCTTTGCCACCCAGAACCCAATCGAGCACGAGGGCACCTATCCTCTGCCGGAAGCCCAACTCGACCGCTTCTTCTTCAAGCTCGACATCGGCTACCCGAGCATTGAGGAGGAGGAGGAAATCCTCGCCCGCACCACCGGCAAGAGCATGCCCGCGCCTTCGACCATTCTCGATGCTCAGGGAGTGCTCCGCCTGCAGGACGCCACCCACGAAGTGCCACTGCCCGAGAATGTAACCAAGGCCATCCTCAAGCTGGTGCACGCCACCCGTCCCGACAGCGAGTTCGCCACCCCCGAGATCAAGAACTACATCTCCTACGGCGCCGGTCCACGTGCCTCCCAGACCCTGGCGCGTGCGGTCAAGGCCCTGGCCCTCCTGCGCGGACAATCCAGCGCTTCCATCGAGGAGCTCAAAAGCCTGGCCGTGCCGACCCTCAGCCACCGCGTGATTGCCAACTACAACGCGACCGGTGAAGGAATCAGCTCCGAGCAGCTGGTTGCAGAACTCGCCGAGAACATCCTCTGATCCCGATCGAGCAAGCAAGGTGAATTCACGCTATCTCAAGAAAGAGGACCTCAACCGCCTCAGGAATTACGAGCTGGGGGCCAAGGCCATGGTCGAAGGCTACCTCGCCGGACGCCATCACTCGCGCCAGCGCGGGGCCTCCATCGAGTTCCACGAGTTCCGCCAGTATGTCCCCGGCGACGACCTTGCGGCGGTCGATTGGCGCGTTTTCGCACGCAACGACAAGATGTTCCTGCGCACCTACGAGCAGGAAACCAACCTCGAATGCCAGATCTTCATCGATTGCTCCGCCTCGATGGGTTTTTCGGGCGGAGACGACCGCATCGACAAGCTGGAATACGCCTCCTTCTTCGCCGCCTGCCTCGCCTGGCTGGTGATCTCCCAGAACGATCGGGTCGCCCTCGCCCTTTTCGACGAGAAGATCCGCAACTTCATTGCGCCCGGTTCCACCCATCGCCACCTGATGGAGATGCTCAACGTGCTGGAGAACAACGAGGCGGGCTCGGGCACCTCCATCATCGAGGCCCTGCGCCTGGCCAGTCCGCTCCTCAAGCGCAAGGGCAACCTCTTCATCCTTTCCGACTTCTTCTGCGAGCCCGCCGAACTCTTCAAGGCCCTCAACTCCTACCTGCACCGCGGCTTCCAGGTGCACCTCTTCCACATCCTCGACCCCGCCGAAATCCAGCTCGGCGACCAGCCCATCGCCCGCTTTGTCGACATGGAGAACGGCAGCCGCCTGACCGTGCACCCGCAAGCCCTGCAGCAGGACTGGCAGGATCACCTCAACAATCACGTGCGCACCCTGCGCTCGTTGGCCGCCACCCGCCAAGTCGACTACATGCAGGTCACCACCGACCAGTCCTACTTCCAGCTCTTCGACTCGCTTCGCGACTGAGACCATGAACCTCTCCTTCCAGAACCCCGCCCTGTTCGGCTTGCTCGGTCTCGCCGTGCTGCCGCTCGTGGTGCATCTGGTCTCCAGGGTCAAGCCGCCCACCCATCCCTTCTCCAACGTCGACTTCCTGCGCAAGGTGGTCGCCTACCGCACTCGCTTCAAGGCTCCGAAGGACTGGTTGCTGCTCTTGGTGCGCTGCCTGGCCGTGTTGCTGCTGATGGCGGCCTTCCTCCTGCCCCTCCTTCGTTCCGAGAAAGCAATCCTTCCCGGTGAGCAGCGCAATGTGGTCATCGTCGTCGACCGCTCCGCCTCCATGGCCGCGCGGGAGGGCGCCACTACCCGCTTCGAGGTCGCCACTGCCAAGGCCGCCCAACTGCTCGCCGAACTCGACGCCGACCTCGCCAACATCGTCTGGATCGACAGCTTCCCGGACAGCGTACTGCCCGAACCCGCCCCCAACACCACCCTGCTGCGTGACGAACTGCTCAAACAGACGCCAAGCCATGAGACCGGGGCCATCGAGCGGGCCATCGAAATCGCCTCCAGCCAGCTCGTCCAAACGGCAGGACGGCTCGAGCTCCACATCATCTCGGATTTCCAGGAATCGGCCTGGAAAGACCTCCAGCTGCAACTGCCCGAGAACATCCACGTCAACTTCGAGGCGGTCACCCGGACCGCTCCCGACAACCTCTCGGTGGACTCCATCATCGCCACGCCACGCCAGCCGGTCGCCGGCCAGGAAATTCGCGTGCAATGCCGCGTCACCAACCATTCCAACCAACCACGACGCTCCGAACTGACTCTCGATGCCGGCGGTTCCCGCCAGTCCCAGACGCTCTCGGTCCCCGCCGGCGGCGAAGCCGAGGCCAGCTTCAGGCTGAGGGTCTCGCGCATCGGCATGTTGCCGGTGACCGCTGAAATCAGCGGCGACGGCTTCCCACAGGACAACCAGCGCCACACCGTGGTGCAGGTGCGCGAGTCCATCCAACTCGCCGTCGCCGCCCCTGCCGATCATCCCGCCACGAGTGCACTCAGCCAGGTCGCCACCGCCCTGCCCTGGCTGGACGTGATCGCCGATGCCACCATCGAGGCCAGTCCCTCCTGCGACATCCTATGGGTTCCCGAATGGGATGGAACAAAGCGTGAGCTCCTGGCCAGGGCCCGCGAAAAATGCGCGCTGGTGCTGACCCCCACCAGAGGCTGCAAGGCCGAGTCACTGGCCGAGGTCACCGGCCGCGAGTTCCCCGCACATTCAAAACTCAAGCTCCAGCGCAAGGGAGAGGGATGGCAAATTCTTCCCGACGAAGAGCACGACGCCTTCAAGCTCTTCAGGGACGGCCAATACGGCAACCCCATGGCCGGCAGCTACCAACTGCGCACCCAAGTCAGCGATGCCGGCAGCCTGTCGGTGGTGGCACGCTACAACGACGGCCATCCGGCCATCCTCGAAACCCGCGCTCACCAAACCCTAATCATGCTCTTCCCCATGGATGCCGAGCACTCCTCCTGGCGACTGGAGGATCCCTTCCTGCCCGCCATCGGTGAACTGCTGCTCCACCTCGCTCCCCAGGGCGGCATCCTCAGCTTCAATGGCAATCCCGGCGAGGTGCTGAGCTGGACCAACCCCGGTGCTGACGACAGTGCCGAACCCAGCCTGATCGGGCCCGGCGATTCCCCCATTGCCCTGGAGCAGCGGGATGCCAGTTGGATCTCCGCCAGCGCCGAGCTGCCAGGCATCTACCAGTGGGCCGTCTCCGGCCAACCGGTCATGATGCACGCCGTTAACTTCCCGGAGTCCGAGTCGCGACTGCAGCCCATGGCCTCGCCACCCAGCGCCGAGCAGATGGCCGCCAAGCTTGCCGGCGGCGTCCCCGGCTCGCTGGACAAGGGCCTGCCGCTCTGGCCGTGGCTGCTTGCCGCCGCCCTGCTCCTGCTGTTTGCCGAACACCTGGTGATGGCCAAGATGCCGGGCTCATCGAACAAGCAACCCCAAGCCGCCTGATCTCCCTTGAACCCTGTCCTTCCACTCTCCCTGCTTTTGCCCCTGGCCTTGCTGGTCACACTGGCGCTCGCCGTGCTTGGCTGGCGGGCCAGCGACCGGCTGCAGCAGGGCAAGCGCATCCTGCTCTGCGCCCTGCGCTCCCTCGGAGTCCTGGGCCTGATGGTGCTGCTGATCAACCCCGGCAAATGGGTGCGCCCCCGGGACTCGCACACTCCCCCCTGGCTGCTTCTGGTCGACCGTTCGGCCTCCATGGGCCAAGCCATCGGCGAGCAGGCCAGCCGCTTCGAGCAGGCCCTCGAGTTGGCTCGGGCCAGTGTCGAGATGGCAGAGGAGCGTGACATTCCGCTTGAGGTGCGGGGCTTCGATTCAAGCGCAAGCGAACCAATGGATCCCGGCAACTTGTCGTTAAGCAGGGGGCGCGACACCAATCTCGCCTCAAGCCTCAACGAACTGCTGGCCGCTGCCGCCGCTGCGGGCAAGTCCTACAGCGGGGTCGTCGTCCTCAGCGACGGGCGCCAGACCCGTGAGCCCCAGCAAGCTCAGATGGAATCGCTCGCCCTTCGGCTGCGCTCGCATCACAGCCCCTTCCACGGCGTGGTGGTCGGCATCGACCAGCCCGCGCGCGATCTCGCCCTCATCGCCAATCGGCCCAGCATCACCGGTTTTGCCGGCCAGAAGATCCGCATTCCCTTCGTTCTCAAGTCCAAGGACCTCAAGCCACTCAAGCCAGTGGTCCGTCTGCTCGACGCCGGCGGTGAGGAAGTCGGGTCTCAGGCCATTGAAATCAAGGAGGGCCAAACCCTAACCGGAGCGTTTGAAATCCCCTGCCCGGAGAGCAGCTGCTCGATGCAAGTGGTGACCGAAGTCATCGAGGGCGAGGTCATCTCATCCAACAACCGCGACTCGGTCCGCGTCCAGGTGCTGGATTCCAAAACCCGCGTGTTCCTCGCCGAGGGCGCACCCTACTGGGACAGCAAGTTCCTGGCTCAGCTCCTACGCCAGCAAAGCCATATTGAACTCCACTCCGTACACCGGATTGCCAATGACCGCTACTTCCACATCAACAGCGGAGAGCAAGACCTGCCGGAGGGGAAGAACCAGGCCGTCTTTCCCCAATCGCTGGAGGAACTTTCCCGCTACGACCTCATTGTCTTCGGCAAGAACACCGACGCCTTCCTCGATCCGGCAACCACCCTCGCCTTGCGCTCGTATGTCCGGGACCGCGGTGGTGCGATCCTGTTCTCGCGCGGCAAGCCGACGACCGCACGCCATCCGGGACTCGAAGCCCTTGAGCCGGTCAGCTGGGGTGCCGGGCTGATGGACGACTTCCGCTTCCAACCCAGCCGCGATGGCGCATCAGCAGCCCTCTTCGGCGACGCCCTTCCGGGCATCGAGGACCCGGTCTGGACCAGCCTGCCACCGCTCAAGGATGCTCGCTCCATCGCCACCATCAAACCCTTCTCGCGAATCCTCGCCCAGGCCTCGGGTTCCCGCGACCACGCGCTCTCCCAAGGCACTCCCGCCCTAGTGGTCCGGCGCTACGGCCAGGGAGTGACCGGCCTCATGAACGGGGATGGCCTGTGGAAGTGGGACTTCTATCCGGAGGCCCGCGAACTCGGCAACATGTACGAGGACTTCTGGGTTCAGCTGATTCAGTGGATGGCTTCCTATTCCGAATTCATGCCCGGTCACGATTACGCCATCCGGCTCTCCCCTGCCAGCTGTCTGCCGGAGGAGTCCGTGACCATCACCCTTTCCTATCGCGGCAGCGAATCTGCGCCCGATCCCGCCCTCCTGCTGCAGGCTCCGGATGGCAGCCAGCATTCACTCAAGCCGACCCGGCTTGCGGGTGCCGACAACCACACCCAGTGGCGGGCATCCTTCGCGCCGCAACAAGTCGGCGTCTGGAGCCTTCGCGTCAGCGACAAGCTGGCGGACGCATCCGGGGAGAAACCCACGACCTCGGCCTCCCTCGAGGTCCTCGCTCCTCCTTCCGAGAGTGACAATCTCTCCGCCGATCCCGACCTGATGACCCAACTTGCCGAGGCCACGGAGGGACAAATTGTCAGCGCCGCTCAATTGCGCTCCCTGCTCGAATCCGCCTTCACCGAAATCGACTCCACTTCCATTGACGCCAACGCCGTCTGGCAGCCCTCCTGGACCCGTTGGCCGATTGCCCTGTTCCTGCTGCTTCCATTTCTGATGGAATGGCTGATCCGCCGCCGCCAAGGTCTGGCCTGAACTCACCGCCGCCATGCAACTCCACTCCTCACTCCAACGACTGCGCAAGCTCCTCAGGCTCAGGCGCTGCCTCAGCGCCCTGGTCATGACGCTCAGCGGCCTGCTGCTGCTGGCACTGGTCTGCGGTTTGCTCGACGCTTGGCAGGCCTATGAGACGGAATCGAGGACCCTCCTCGTCTCCCTGGCCCTGGCGGCTGCCGCCATCCTGATGGTGGTGAATTTCATCCGTGCCTGGAATGTCAGCCTCCAGCAGTCCGCGCAGGAGGCAGACCGACTGCTCGGAGAGCCCCGGCGCACCACCACCTCGGCCTTGGCCCTGAAGGCGGACGAGGAAGAGAGCCCCCTGTCTCGATACCTCGCCGACAAGACCCGCGAAAAAGCCGCGGAGGGCATCTCGAGCCTGCCGCGTAGCAAGGTCCTGCAATGGCCCAGCTTGCTCAAGACCGGCCGCTACCTGCTGCCACCGCTGGTGGTGCTGGCCATCCTCTTTCTGGCCCTGCCCCAGGCCAGCAAGACCATTCTCGCGCGACTGCTGCAACCCGGCACCGACTTGCCGCCTTGGAGCCCCATCCAGTTCAGTATCGAGCCCCGAGAGCCCCAAGTCGTCTATGGAGGTGAATTGGGCCTGGCGGTGGAACTCGCTGGCGTCGACGCCCTCGAAAACCCAGTCGAACTCTGGGTGCGCGACCGCAAGGGCGGAAGCATCCAGAAGCTGACCTGCTACCAGGAGTCCAGCATGCGCTATTCCAAGACCCTGGAATCCATGGTCGAGCCGGTGGAAGTGGCATTCGCCTGTGGCAAGGCCCGCTCGAAGTGGCATGCGGTGGAACTCCTGCTGCAACCCCGGGTGCTCGGCGGGGAAGCCACCATCACGCCACCGGGACACACCAATCTCAAGCCGCTGACGCTCTCGCTGGACAATGATCAACTCAAGATTCCCGAGGGCTCGCAAGTATCGCTGAGCCTGGAGAGCAATCGTCCCCTGTCTCCCTGCAGCATGAGCTACCGCCTCGACAACAAGCCCGGCGAGCCCGAGCAGGTACTCGAAGTCGAAGGCAAGGTGACCACCGAAAATGCAGTCACCTTTGCATGGACGGCCACGCGCAGCGGCACTCTGGAAATCCTCATCCGCGATGTCCAGGGCACACCAGCATCCAGCCCCATCCGCCTTAGGCTCGACTCCGTGATGGACCAGCCGCCGAGTGTCGAACTGCACTCGCCCGGTCCCTACCTCTACGCCACGCCCTCCTCATCCATCAGGATCAGCGGCTTCACCGAGGATGAATACGGCCTTTCGGATGTGCGTCTGGTGCGTGCCCTGCAGGGTTTCCGCGACCGCGCACTCTCCATCGCCGCCGATCTCGAAGACAAGGAGTTCAGTTTCGAGCGGCAGATGAACCTGGCCGAGGTCGGTATCATCCCGGGAGAAATCATCGAGGTCTATGTCGAGGCCGCCGACCACAACCCCACGCTGCTGGGACGCAACTCCTCGGCCATCTCCAAGGTCCTCATCATCAGCGAGGAACAGTATGCCGCCTACATCCGGGCCCGGACCACGCTCGAGGAATTCAACGCCCGCTACCGCGCGCTTGCAGACGCCCTCAACGAAGCGGCACGCGCCCTGGAGCAACTGCGCGAGGCCCTCGAACAAGACGATGCGGAGGGTGCCGCACAGGCTCTGGAAAATGCCCGCAAAAAGCACCAACAAGCCGCCGAATTGCTCAAGCGGGTGGCCGAAGACTTCCCCGCCTTCGAGACCGAGAAGCGGTTGCAGGAACTCGCGAGAGAGAGTCTCAAGGACGTCGAGCAAAACCTCGAATCACTCGAGGAGCTAGATCTCGCCGATAACGATAAGAAGCAGGGCGAGGCCATCGACCGGATGATGGAGCGCCTCGGACGCCAGAAACAGAAGCGCCAGGAGATGGAGCGCGATGCCCAACTCATGGCGCAGACTGGAATCCTGCTCGAGATGGCGGCCAGATTCAGGAAGATCTATGAAACCCAGGTCTCCATCACCAAGCGCATTGAGACCATCGCCATCGAAATCCAGCGCGGCATCAACCGCAACAACCGTCTGCTCGAGCCACTCGCGGACACCCAGGAGAAAAACCGTGAGGCCCTCGACAAGTTTGCCAGCGACCTGACCGCGCGCCTCGAGCAGATCGAGCGCGATGAACTCCAGGACGCCAAGCAGTCGGCGATCGCCTTTCTCAAGGCACTCGAGGAAGCCGACCCGCAATCGGTGATGGAGCTTGCAGCCAAGGACGCACGCAATGGCAATTCCAATGCGGCCTACGTGCAGGCCGAACTGGCCCGATCACTGCTCGAGAAACTCATGGACCTGCCCGGTGAATTTCCCGCCGCCTGCAAGGGCGACTCCGGAGGCTTCAAGTTCGACATTCCCGATGTCGACGATGCCATGCGCCAGTTGCTCGAAGGCCTGCTCCAACAGAACAAGCCTGAACAAGGACAAGGTGGCCAGGGAGGCCGCCAGGGCATGGGCCAGGGCCAGGGCCAGGGCCAGGGATTGGGCGCAGGCGGATTCGGCATGGGCGGCCAGGGCCAACCCGGCCACTCCATGCTCGATGCCCCTGTCCTTGGTCCCGAACGCCTCCGCTTCCAGTCCGAAGGCTCCGGTTCCGGCACGGGCCAGGGCAAGGAGAGCGGCAGCACCCGTCCGCTGGACCTGACTCGTGAAGACTCCGATTTCGACCCTGGCGATGAGATTGAAGACAGTCGTCACGCCCCCGATCCGAACTCCATTCCCGAAGCTTACCGCGAAGCCGTCAAACGCTACTATGACCAACCCACTCCCTGATGCATTGCCCTCAGGGAGCCACCCACACACACCATGAAAACTGCACTACTCCTTCTCGTTCTCAGCCTGCCCCTGCTGGCCAAGGAGGGCGCCGTCCAATGCGGCAACCTCATCTACGCCGGCGTCAAGACCTCCAAATGCTTCAGCGACGAATTTCTCTCCAACGTCCAGCAAAAGACTTCCATCACCACCGAGCGCCGCTTCAAGCCGGTCAAGCTCTCCGACGAGGAGCTTTTCAAGATTCCCTTTGTCATCATGACCGGGGAGGGCGATTTTTCCCTCACCGCCAAGGAGCGCAAGAACCTCAAGCAATACCTCGAGAACGGCGGCTTCCTGCTGGCATCCGCCTCCTGTTCGAATGCCGACTGGGACAGCGCCTTTCGCCGCGAGATCAAGCGCATGTTCGGCAACGACTCGCTCAAGGACATCGGTCTCGACCACGAGATTTTCCGCACGGTCTACGAGATCGAGGACCTCAAGCTCTCCAAATCGGGAGGCGAGGGCAAACTGCGTGGCATGACCCACAATGGCAAGATCGTTGTGGTCTACTCCAGTGACGGCCTCAACGACACCTCGCATACGGAGGGCTGTTGCTGCTGCGGCGGCAACGAGATCCAGAACTCCATGGAAATCAATGCCAACATCCTGGCCTACGCCCTCCTCCACTGAGCCACCACCCCGACCAAGTTCCACCTTGAAGCCAACGTCTTCCCGCATCGCACGCATCCTCTGCCTGTCATGGGCAGTGGCTGCGCTGTCATGGCTTCATGCCGAGGCCGATCCCGCGAAGCAGCTTGAGGAACTCCTGCCCAGAATGGCGGATTCCAAGCAGCGCAACCAGGTGGTAGCGGAGGTGCGCGAGATCAAACCCTTCCCGGCCAAGGAACTGGCCAACTTCCTCTATCACGATCAACTCGCCATGCGCCTTGCCGCCCTGGAGCTGCTCGAGGAACAGGCCGGCACCGATTTCGACTTCGACCCCTGGAAGGCGCCCGACACACCGGACAACATCAAGGCCTTCGAACGCTGGCTGGAATGGTCGACCGATATCCAGGGCTTCTTTGACGATGGAAAACAGCTGCTCAGCGAGAAGCAGCGCATGGCCTACCTTTCCGACCTTCTCTCCGGTGACTTCAACAGGGCCGCAAGGGCCACCCAGATGCTTGAATACGATGGCATGGCCTCGGTCGGATTTCTGGAGGAATATCTGGTTGAACATCCCACCATCAGCCCCGCCGGCCACTCCAGCATCCGCTGCGCCCAGTATCAGATCACGCTCAGCACCGCTTTCGGCGATGGCGCCGCCACCATTGCCAGGCACCTCGCCTTCGGCAACCGCGACCAGATGCTGACTGCCCTCGGCAAGCTGAAAAGCTCCGGCTTGCTGGCCCTGCCCGTGATCAACGAATTCCTGGATCACAGCGATCCGCTGGTGCGCGAAACCGCCATTGAGGCCATGCTCTCTTCCGGTGGCCACAAGGCACTGCCCACTGTTGAGCCTATCCTCGCCAAGGAAACCGACCCCAATGTCATTCATGGTGCCTTGCGCCAAATCAAGAAACTCAAAGGGGAAGAGTCGCTGAAGATCGCCCTCGGTTTTCTCGATGAGGACAACGAGGATCTCAAGATCTCGGCCATCCAAGCCTGTGAGCTGCTGATGAAATCCGGCGGCATGCATTCATCCCAGTCGAATCACGGCAAGGTCAACGATCTGGCCGAGGAAGGCATCATTGCCGCGCTATCCGACAAGCGATGGCGGGTTCGGGCCGCCGCTCTCGAATGCGTGGCCAAGCGGGAAATCAAAGCTGCCGGCGACGAATGCGTCCGCCTGCTCGAAGACCCCGATGACTTCGTCACCCACAAGGCCATCACCGCCATCAAGGCCCTGCGCTTGACCGAGGGATCCGACAAACTGCGCGGGATATTCATGGAGAATCCGGACCAGGCGGGGCTGGCACTGGGCGGCTACGCAGCCCTCGGCAAGAAGCCCGATGCGGAGATGCTCAGCAAGCTTTCCGAATACCCGCCCGATGTGCGCATGACCGTGGTCCAGGTCGCCGCCAACGAATCGGGCCTGGACGAGTTGCTGCTCGTGCTCGCCCGCGACGAGGATCTCGATGTGGCCTGCGCCGCGCTGAGGGAAGTCGTCTCCGACAGCGATGCGCTGGAGCGCGCCGACATCATGGGGCTCGTCACCGCGGCCCTGAATTCCGGAACCCCCCAGAAACAGGCCGCCGTCATCGATCAGATCCGCCTTCCGCAAAGCAAGGCCGGACTCGACCAGGAACTGGGCGTCAAGGTCGAAAGTCTGGTGGGCGAGGCCAGCAATGAGCAGCTCGACCAGATTTATGTCAGCCTGCTTGAGGCCGCCCAATTGAGTGCCAAAACCAATCCCGGTGCCGACCTCATCGTGGGCTCCCACAAGGACTTGATCGAGGCGATCACCCGGATTGCCGAATCCGATGACAAGAACTGGTTCGATGCCGCACTTGCCCTGAGCCGCAGCAACTACAAGCAGGGCCACCGCATCCTGCTCGAACGCTATGATCAACTTACCACCGGGCAACGGGCCAGCACCGTGCGCAACCTCTACGAACCAAAAACGCGCGAATCCCTCGATCTTCTCTCCCGCCTGATCCGCGAACCCATCGATGAAATCCGCAACAACGCGGTGGAATCCTGCTTCAGCGCCCAGGGCACCGATGCCTTTATTGCCATGGCCCTTGGCGCCCTCAGCGAACCGGACTCCAAGCTCAAGCCCCACGACTACTACTCCTACCGGCTCGAGTCCGCCATCAGCAACAACAACAGCAGTTCCAAGGCCATTCGCCAATGGGCCCGCGAAAGCTTTGCGGACGAAGCCCTACCCGATGCACAGCGGATCCTCGCCCTCATCATCCTGCGCCAGAACACGACGCGCTCCGACCACGAAGCCATGGCCGAGGTCGGCCGTTCCGCCGCCAACAAGTGGGTCCGACGTGCTACCTGGCACGCACTCGGCAAGGCCAGTGGCGACCTGGGTGAACATCTCGAGGCAATTGCCGGGGACAGCTCACCCTACGTCCGCCAGGTCATCCCCGCGCTCTACAGCAAGATCGATCTCGGCTGGATCCACCATTTCGATGACATCCATCAGCGCCGGGACAGTTCCTGGAGCCATCGGGACAACCGCGCCTACCTGAACGAGAAGCTGAAGCAAATCCTCGAGAAGCAGGCCAACCACGACCCGAGTCCACTGGTGCGCTATCATGCCCTGGTCGCCCTGCTTTCCCACGGGGTTGACATCGATGTTGCGTCGCTGGCCAAACTGCTGCGGGACCGCCCCGAGAGCGAAAGGGCTTCCTACCGCATTGCCGACTGGATGAAGGACAACCTGACGCGTATCGGTCCCGGCCTGGCGCCCCTCGCGGCCGCCCTCAAGCCGACCGAGGTCTCGCCCGAGGACATGGCCCTGATCGTCAGCCGCACCAATCCCAGCCAGGAGAAGGACGACCTCACCAGCTTTGCCGCCCTGGCCGAGCGTGCCCAGCAGAGTTCCTCAGCCCCCCAGCAAGTCGATGCGGGCCCCACCGGCAATGAGGGCGACCCCGCGACCCGCGAATCCCTGTTGGTGGTCTACTTTTTCAAGCCCGGCTGCAATGAATGCGAGGAGGCCCAGCGCATGCTCGAGGTGATGCGCCGCGATTTCGCGCTGCTCGAAGTGCAGAAGCACAACATCAACGAGACCGACAGCACCTTACTCAACCAGGCCCTCTGCTCGCGCTACAACGTGCCCCCCACCGATCACAACATTGCCCCCGCCATCTTCACCCAGGCCGGCTATCTCATCCGCGACGACATCAAGGCCCCCTCCATCGCTGAGCTGCTCTCCGACACCATGGCCATGGGACAGGATGACAGCTGGGCCAGCATCGACGAGCCGGAGATCGAGGAAGCCAAAAAGACCATCGAAACCCGCTACAAGTCACTGACCCTGCCCATCGTCATCATCGCCGGTCTGATTGACGGCATCAATCCCTGCGCCTTTGCCACCATCATCTTCTTCCTCTCCTACCTGCAGATCGCACGCCGCAGCCGCCTGGAAATGCTCCAGGTGGGCATCGCCTTCATTCTCGCCGTCTTCATCGCCTACTTCTGCGCCGGGCTGTTCCTCCACAAGGTCCTCGAAAAGGTCACCGACCAGATCGCCGGCATCAAGACCTACCTCGACTGGGTGTTTGCCGGACTGGCCCTGATTGCTGCCGGACTCTCCTTCCGCGATGCCGCCCGCGCCAAACAGGGCAAGCTTTCCGAGATGACCCTCACCCTGCCGGAATCCCTCAAGGGGCGCATCCGCAGCGTCATCCGAATCAGCAGCAAATCCCGCCACTACGTCATCACCGCCTTCGTGGCAGGCATCGTCATTTCCTTCCTTGAGCTGGCCTGCACCGGCCAGGTCTACGCCCCCATCATTTACAGCATCCAGCAAGGCAAGCTGGATGCCGTCGCCTGGTTGGCGGCCTACAACCTCGCCTTCATCCTGCCCTTGGTGATCATCTTCGTGATGGCAATCACCGGCATGAGCAACCAGCGCCTCATCGAGTTCCAGCAGCGCCACACCTTCGGCGTCAAGATCGGCCTCGGCCTGGTCTTCGTCCTGCTGGCCGCCCTCATCCTCTTCGGCACCCGCCTCCTGCACTGAGCCGGTGACGGCAGGCTCCTGCGCCAAAAGGAATTGCAGCCCGCATGCGCTGCCATCATGCTGCGCCTGATGGCCAACCGCTTTTACGGGACTTTCGACACCGAGCGCCGCTCCGGCCGACCCCACGGGGAGGACTACCGCTCCCCCTTCCAGGTCGACCGCGACCGCGTGCTCCACACGCCCGGATTTCGCCGCCTGCAAAACAAGACCCAGGTCTTTTGGAGTGGCGAATACGACTTCTACCGCACCCGTCTCACCCACTCGCTGGAAGTGGCGCAGATCGGCAAGGCCATCTGCCACTGGCTGCAGTCGGACAAGGACGGCCCGCTGGAAGAGGACTTCTTCATCGACCCAGATCTGGTCGAGGCCATCTGCCTCTCCCACGACCTCGGCCACCCGCCCTTCGGCCACGCCGGCGAGCGCACCCTCAACCACCTGCTGCGCGAGCACGGCGGCTTCGAGGGCAATGCCCAGACCCTGCGCCTGCTTACCGAAACCATCTTCTCGGCAAAGCGCAGCGGCATGGACCCCACCCGCGCCTTCCTCGACGGCGTGCTCAAGTACAAGACCCTCTGGACCGAGCTCAAAAAAGCCACCGGCGAAGCTCCCGAGCACCACTTCATCTATGACGCCCAGCACGACTACCTCGACTGGGCCATGGGCGGGCTCGACTTTCCCGCCGAACTCACCCCCGGCAAGGAGCGCGACCGCTTCAAGTCCATCGAATGCCAGGTTATGGACTGGGCCGACGACACCGCCTACTCGCTCAACGACCTGTCCGACAGCGTGCGAGCCGGCTTCCTGAGTGTGGAGAAGATCCGCCAGTGGGCCGAAAAGAACGACCAGGACGTCAGCGAGGGCAGCCCGCTTGGCAAACTGATCGAGGCCATCATCCAGGACAAGGTCGACCCCTTTGTCGGCAAGCGCATCGGCCACTACATCCGCGCCACCCGGCTCGAAACCGACACCAACTTCCTCAGCGAGCACAGCAAGCGCTACCGCTACAAGCTCGTGATTGATCCCGAGATAAAGGTCGAGTCCTCCATCTACAAGAAGCTCGCCTTCGAGGTCGTCTTCCTCTCGCCCCAGCTCAAGCAACTCGAACACAAGGGCAGCACCATGCTGCGCCAGATGTGGGATGTGTTTTACCAGCGCTACGTCTCGCCCGGCACCATCGACGGCCAGACCTTCCAACTGCTCCCACCCGATACCGCTGAGGACATCGCCCAAGCTAAGGACGATGCCGCCAAAGCCCGACTCATCTGCGACTTCCTCGCCGGCATGACCGATGGCTACGCCGCAAGAACCTATAAACGCCTATTCTCCCCGGACTTTGGGTCGATTGGAGATTTGATCGGCTAAACTGTAGCGGCGGTCTATGACCGTCGACCCCCCTTGCTCATTCAGGGCAGCGAAGTTGCCACCCAATATCTCAATTTCTAATATCTAATTTCCAATGCGCGCAGCGCATTATTCCTTCTTAAACTTCAACACCCGCTCACCGGGCAGGTAGTAGCCGAGGCGATCGCGGGCGTGCAACTCGAGGTAGGCTGGATCCTCGCGCAGAGCATTGAGCTCAATTTGGCGGCAGTCGCGCTCCTCCATGACCTCTTCCTGTTTTTCTTTGGCTTCAGCCAGTTTCTCTTCAAGGCGCTCCAACTCGCGCTGCTGCGGGAAAGCGGTCGCCACGACCACAAATCCGAGGGACAAACTGCAGACAATCATCAACACTCGACCCATGCCCTGGATGGCCCTGATCCGGGCCTCCATGCGGTGCAATTTGTTGGGAGTGGTGCGACGTTTCGCCATAGATCCAACCGAAAAGCCCTTAAAATCAACGAATTGTCAAGAAAACTAAAGGATTTAGGCTACTCAGCAGGCTCTGATTCGAACTCATTCCTCTTCGTATAAATTTTGTATTTGAGGCCTTTGCTTTGAGCCCAAGCGTGAAGAACTCGCACCAAGGACGCGAAAGAATCACCTTCCAAATCCAACTCGCAAGGCCACATCCCCACAAACCCATCAGGACAATCTTCGCAAGGTATAGAAAAGACACGCTGACCATTAGCCCGGATATTTCATGATTCTCGTGGGCGAGGCGCAGGAATTCTCGATGTTGCCAAGGCCGACGCTGAAAACGCAGTCAGGGCTGAGTTGACACTCTGTCCAACTGCGTTTTCAAGGAGAACGCAGGCAACATCGGGAAGGACAAGCCGCAGACCGAGGTTTCATGAAATTTCCGGGTTAGAGGCTGATAGATCATGGACATACATGTGGATGTTACTCTGAAAGGCCACCCGCCAAGCATCCATTGAAAATCTCTCAATCACGTTCCTGTGCATTGCCCTTTATTAGTTTTCTCACCTGCCAGTAGATGCCGCCATAAATCAACAGATGGATGACACCTAGAAAAAGGGCATACTGACCAAACTTCCACATAGGTAGGGTGACTTCTGGTCGTGGATAGCCACCCATCAATAGCGCTCCACCCCCTAGGATTCCAAAAGCAACCATGAATCCGGCGAGAATGAACAGTGCCCTGAGGCCTCGTGAGGCTTTCATGGAACAAATCAACTTTGTGATGCCTCACGCATCAAATGCAGCTTCTCCATTGCCGAGCCGTTGTCGATGCACTCGGCCGCCAGCTTGATGCCCTGGCCCATGTCATCGGCGAGGCCGGCGCAGGCGAGTGAGGCCCCGGCGTTCATCAGCACCATGTCGCGCTTGGGCCCCTGCTCCTTACCGGAGAGGATGTCCTTGAGGATGGCGGCGTTGCGCTTGGCGTCCCCACCCTTGAGGTCCTCGACCTTGGCGAGTTCGAGATCGAAGTCGCCCGGATGGATCTCCTCATCCACCATCTCCTGGAGAGTGCCGGATTTGCAGATGCGGGTGGGACCCATCAGACTGACTTCATCGACCACTCCGCCATCGGCCGTGCTGCCGTGCACCGCCCAGGCACTCTCGCGACCGAGGCGCTGCAGGATGTCGGCAAAGGTCGGGCAGAATTCCCGGCCAAACACGCCCACCAGCTGGCATTGGGGGCGCACCGGATTGAGCAGCGGGCCCATCAGGTTGAAGATGGTGCGGATGCCCTTTTCGGCCAGCGCCTTGCGCACGGGGACCACCGCCTTGAAGGCCGGATGATACATGGGCGCAAACATGAAACCCACGCCGGCCTGTTCGATGCAGCGGCGAAAGCCCTCGGCATCAAGATCAATCTTCACGCCCAGGCTCTCGAGCACGTCCGCTCCTCCACTCTTGGAGGTAATGCCGCGGTTGCCGTGCTTGACCACGACGGCACCACCGGCAGCGGCCACGAACATGGATGTGGTGGAGACATTGAAGAGGTCGAGCTTGTCACCGCCCGTGCCGCAGACATCGAGGGTGGGCCCATCCAGCTCGAGCAGGCCGAGATGGGGATCGACGGCGTGCTCGAGGAAGGCCTCCACAAAACCGGCAATCTCTGCAGGGGTTTCGCCCTTGTTGGCGAGTGCTTCCAGTAGCTCGAGCTTGAGTTGATCTTGCGCTTTTCCATCCAGCAACAACTCGGCCGCTGACTCAATTTGGTGGTTGGAAAGTTCCGCGCCTGCCTGGAGATCGTCGATCAGTACGTTCATGCGTAAAGCCTAGCAATGACCATGGAGCGAGGCCAGTACAACCCACTCTGAAAGCCCGCATTGACGCCCTCGAGAGCACTCCCCAAGATGGGGCTGATGTCCGACACCAAACACGTGCTTTTCGTCTGCACCGGCAACACCTGCCGCAGCCCCATGGCCGAAGGCCTGATGCGCAAAGCCCTCGCCGACCGCAAGGACATCACCACGGCATCTGCCGGCGTCTCGGCCTTTCCGGGATCGGCCGCCAGTGCTGATACCCTCGAGGCCCTCAAAAAGCGAGGCGCCTCGCTTGAGGATTTCCAGAGTCAGCCGGTGAGCGAGCAGTTGCTCGAACAAGCCAGTCATGTCTTCGCCATGACCGAAGGTCATCTGGCCATTCTCATGTCCCATTTCCCGGAACACGAGGACAAGTATTACCTGCTGCGCGAATTCTCGGGCATCAAGGACAAGCGCGAGGGAAGCGACGTCCCCGACCCCATCGGGATGGGGTCGGCTGCCTATGAGGAAGTCGCCAAGGTCTTTGAGGCGGCAATCCCGAAGATCATTGCCTATGTTGATGCGGGAGAGTGAACGTATTTCCTCTCGCTCCGATGCCAATTCAACGAAGGCAGGGACGTCTCTCCGAGGCGTCCGGTTGATGGCGGGCCGAAAGATCTAGGGTAATCAATCAATGAGATTCGAAACTGCACCCACCGGACGGCTGGGACTGCCGTCCCTGCCAGCTCACAAGGGCAGTTGCACCCACAGACTTACACCATCCCGAGTTTCATCCGCCCCTCTTCCGAAATCATGTCCTGATTCCAGGCCGGATCCCAAACCAGATCCACATGGGCCTCATCAATGCCCTCAATGGTCATGATCTTGGCCTGGGCATCGGCGGCGATCACCGGGCCCATGCCGCAACCGGGGGCGGTGAGCGTCATCTTGACCTGGACCACGGTCTTGTCGTCCTGCTTTTCGAGTGAGCAATCGTAGACCAGTCCCAGATTGACGATGTCGACGGGGATCTCCGGGTCATACACGCCCTTGAGTTGCTCCCAGACCTGCTCCTCGAGCGGGGCATCCTTAAGCTTTTCGGCCTTTTCGCTCTTCTGTTTCTCCTCTTCGGGATCCACACCCAGGGCGTCGGCATCCTGCGAGGAAATGCGGGCCAGACCCTGGGAGGTGGCCACCGTGTAGGTGCCGCCAAGACGCTGGGTGATGAAGACCGCCGTGCCAGCGGGCAGCGTCAGGCTGTCGCCACTGGGGATTTGGATGGCCTCCACTTCGCGGGTGAGTTTGATTTCCTCGTGCATGGCGACAGTAAAAGGCAAGAGATGCCCTCCCGCAAGTGAAACGCGGATGGTCATGCTGTGGAAGTGATTTGTGAGCACCGGTCCTCATGCCCGGTGGTCATGGACCGCCGCCACAGTGAGATCCCACCTCCCTCGCCTCTTTACAAGACCTTGGCGGCGGATTTATGCTGCCAGAAGCAATTCATGTGGCAATTCATCACAGATCACTGGCGGGACGGCATTGAAATCCTGGTGCTCGCGACCTGCATCTACCAGATCTACCGGGCTTTCCGGGCCACCCGCGGCGCGCAGATCCTAGTCGGCCTGGGCACCATTCTCATTGTCCTGGCCCTCGCCTCCACCATCTTCAAGTTCGAGGTCATCAAGTGGATCCTCACCCGGGCCGCCGCGGTCCTCGCCTTGGCCCTGATTGTCATCTTCCAGCCCGAACTGCGCAGCGGCCTTGCCAAACTCGGCAGCAACCGCCTCTTCCAGCTCTACGGTCGACGCCGCATCGACTTCCTCGAGCGCCTCAGCGATGCCGTGCTCAATCTCTCCAAGAAGCGGGTCGGAGCCCTGTTTGCCATCCAGCGCGACATCAGCCTCAAGGAGCAGCTCGAAACCGGCGTCGTCCTCGATGCCTATTTCTCTCCCGAACTCGCCTACTCCGTTTTCTACCCCAAGTCCCCGCTCCACGATGGCGGGATGATCATCGCCGACGAGCGCGTCGCCGGGGCGGCCTGCGTCTTCCCGGTCACCGAGCGCGAGATCTCGGATCGATCCACCGGCCTGCGCCACCGCGCAGCCATCGGCCTCACCGAGCGCACCGACTCCATCTGCGTGGTGGTCAGCGAGGAAACCGGATCCATCTCCATCAGCGAAAACGGGGAACTCCAACGCAACCTCAACGAGGACGAATTCCGCGAGAAACTTTCCAGCATTTTTGTAACCGGCACAACCCATGAACCTGAAACTGACCCTGACAAGGAATTGGATGGCGAAGATCCTGTCGCTGATTCTGGCGATCGCGATCTGGTATCTGATTAAGCAAAACCTTTCCGACGGTGGCGGGTTCCAGTCCTCGCCACAAAAGGCCCCACCCGTGGAGAAAGGCTGATTGTGGAACTTCAACGCTCCACCGACTCATTGTGATCAGGTTTGCAGTTCTCGGCAGCGGCAGTGGCGGCAATTCGGCGGTGGTCGAATGCGGCGACCAGCGCTTGCTCATCGACGCCGGCCTTAGCGCCAAGCAGATCGAACTGCGTCTCAAGCTGCTGGGCATCGAACCCTCCAGCCTTTCGGGCATCCTGCTCACCCACGAACACGGCGACCATGTGCGTGGCCTGAAGGTCTTCCTCAAGAAGCACCCGCTGCCGGTGCTGGCGACCCCGCAAACCGCCCTGATCGTGCGCGAGACCGGCATCGAGCACCCCCAGTGGAAGCATTTCGAGACCGGTCAGCGTTTTGAGCTGGGCGACACGCAAATCCACAGCTTCGCCATCCAGCACGACGCGGTGGATCCGGTGGGATTCGTCATCAGCCACCGGCAGCGCCGCCTGGGCCTGGTGTCCGATGCCGGCTTCATCACCCACAACATGCGCGAGTGCCTGCGCGAACTCCACGGCCTCTTCATCGAGGCCAACTACGACGACGGCCTGCTCGAAGCCGACACCAAACGTCCCTGGTCCATCAAGCAGCGCATCAGCTCGCGTCACGGCCACCTCAGCAACAAGCAGGTTGGCGAGTTGCTGCGCGAAATCGCCCACCCGGGACTGCAACAACTCATCCTCGGACATCTCAGCTCGGACTGCAATCAGCCGGAAGTCGCCATGGGTCATCTCAAGGAATGCCTGCTGGATGCGGGGCACAGCCACATCGCCATGGTATGCGCGACGCAGGGAGAGCCGACGGGATGGATCCAACTGTAGCGGCGGTCTATGAACCTCGATAACCGTCGCTCACCCTCGATCACCCTCCGAGCAACGGTCCGACCGGCAAAGACCCCCGCGACAGACGAC
>JAWVYP010000011.1:0-21321 GCA_033722655.1 Akkermansiaceae bacterium
CGGCCCGGGCAGGATGAGCAACATCATGCCAAGCCATGGAAGGAAGCGGAGAAGGGCCATTTTCGACAGTCTATGTGGTTCAAACTGAGCGATGCGAAGCCCTCTGTCAGCACAGAAGAGACGGATGCGGCCGTGGGTCACCCCATGAAATGACGGCTCGCCGGGTCATCCCCGGGGTCGTGGCAGTCCGGACTCGATGCTTGATCGAAGGAAAATGATTCGCCAAATTCGTCCCATCACCGAGCAGGAGTAGCTCAGCGGTAGAGCAACCGGTTTACACCCGGTTGGTCGGCGGTTCGATCCCGTCCTCCTGTACCACCCACCGATTCCACCGGCCGGCCCCGGTTTGAGCCGGGAGAATTTGGGCGCCGACACTCAAAGAGGATTGAATGGCGAAAGAGGAGGCGCGGTCCGTGGGTAGACATTTCAGATGCGCCCTTAAACTCAAACCTTGCATCGAAAGGAAAAATCATGATCAACGCCCCCATTTCTCGGATTTTCTCCACCATGGGTGTCCTTGCGGCACTCTCAATTCCCGCCGCGGCCCAGGACGCCAAGCCCAAGGTCAAGGTCTACATCCTTGCCGGTCAGTCCAACATGGTCGGCATCGGCAAGATGTATGGCAGCGGACAGCGCTGGGGCGATGAGTTCAAGAACGTCGTGGTTTCGGCTTATGAAGGCGATCACGATCCCGAGGCGGACTATTCCGAACTCGAACCGATCCAGACCATCACTCCTGAGAAGTTCGGCGGCACCAAACCCACGCCCTACCCGGACGGCGGGGTGCGTGTGGCCCGCGGCACGGTGACCATGGAGGAAACCGGCGTCTATGAATTCCGTCCCGGCTACGGCGATTCCCAGAACTGCATCATGACGGTGGCCGGCACGGAAGTGCACCGCCAGGAGCCGGGTGGCGAGCCGGTGCGCAAGCAGATGAAGATCGAGGCCGGCAAAACCCTTCCCTTCGAAATCATCTACCTGACCAAGGGTGCCAACGGCCTTGGCTGGTATGAGCGCGTCGACATCCCCGGCACGCTTTCCACGGTGGTCAAGGAGCAGGGCAAGTTTCCCTATCTGCTGGCCGAGGACGGCAACTGGGCCGTGCGCGACGACGTCTGGTACAAGGGCGTGGTCACCGCCACCAATGACACCTGGCTCAAGCCCGGTTGCGGCGCAGGCAAGGACAGCTCCATCGGTCCCGAACTCGGCTTCGGCCACATTCTCGGAGAGCACCACGAGGAGCCGGTGCTGCTGATCAAGGCTTCGCAGGGCAACCGTTCGCTCAACTGGGACTTCCTGCCACCGGGCAGCGAACGCTTCGAGGTGGATGGTGTGGTCTATGCCGGCTATGGTGACAAGGCGCCGTCCTGGGAGAAGGGCAGCGAGCCCAAGGAGGTCAACTGGTATGCCGGCAAGCAGTATGACGACTGTTTCGGTGCGGCCAAGGATGTGCTCGCCAATTTCGACAAGAGCATTCCGGCCTTTGCCGGACACGAGTATGAGATTGCCGGTTTTGTCTGGTGGCAGGGTCACAAGGACTCCGGCAGCATGGTCACCGCCAAGCGCTATGAGCACAATCTGGTGCATCTCATCAAGACCCTGCGCAAGGAGTTCGACGCTCCCGGCGCGCCGTTTGTGGTCGGCACCATCGGCTTCGGCGGCATGGACATGGAGAAGCCCGAGATGCTCACCATCGTCGACGCCCAGCTGGCGGTCGATGGTGAAACCGGCAAGTATCCCGACTTCAAGGGCAACGTGAAGTCGGTGGACACCCGCCCCTTCTGGATCCCCGCCGAGCAGTCGCCCAAGGAGCAGGACTTCCACTACAACCAGAATGCCGAGACCTACATGAATGTGGGCCTTGCGCTGGGCCAAGCGATGGTCGACCTGCTCAAGAAGTGATCGTGCCGGAGTCGGGGGCTGACATCTCATGGCCCTCCTGCGGTGCTCAGGCCGACGGATTGAAGAAATCATGGCCTGAACGCGTATTCCTTTGATGGCTTGCCTGCCTTCGGGTTTTGGCGAGAATTTCTGCAATATCCCCCATGAAAAAACCCGAATCCTTCCATGTTTCGCGCCGCAGCTTCATGCGTCGCATGTCCGCCGCCGCTGCCGCCACCGGCTTGCCCCTATGGTACATTGAGCGCGAGGTCGCCAATGCCCAAGACGCCAATGTGATCAAGTCGCCCAATGAGCGCCCGCGCATGGCCCTGGTGGGTGCCGGTGCAATGGGCACGGGAGACGCCCGCAACTCACTGCGCTTTGCCGACCTGGTCGCCATTTGCGACGTCGACGACCGGCATTCGGAAAATCGGGCCCAGCAACTCACCGAGAAGAACGGTGGCCGCAAGCCCAAGACCTACGGCGACTTCCGCAAGATGATCGATGAGGAGAAGATTGACGTGATCATCAACGGCACTCCCGACCATTGGCACACCCTGATCAACATGTATGCCGCCAAGAACGGCAAGGACATCTACTCGGAGAAGCCACTGACCCTGACCATTGACGAGGGCAAGCGGCTGGTGAAGGTGGTGCGCGACAACAAGCGTGTGCTCCAGACCGGCACCCAGCAGCGCAGCAGTGCGCGCTTCCGCATGGCCTGCGAGATGGTGCGCAATGGCCGTATCGGCAAGCTTAAGGAAGTCAAGGTCTGGCTGCCCGCCGGCCTGCGTGGCGGGCCCTTCGACAGCGCGCCCGTGCCCGAGGGCCTCAACTGGGATTTCTGGCAGGGCCAGGCCGAGGCCCACGACTACGTTCCCGAGCGCTGCCACCGCGATTTCCGCAACTGGTGGGACTACTCCGGTGGCACCATGACCGACTGGGGTGCCCACCACATGGACATCGGATACTGGGCCGTTGGTCTCAAGGCGCCAAGCAAGGTCGAAGGCACACCACTCGCCAAACCCATTCCCGGTGGCTACACCACCTTCAGCGAATACGAATGCCGCTTCGAGTTTCCCAATGGCGTGATCTACAAGGTCCATACCACTACCGACGACAATCCCTTCGGCGGTGTGGTCGTGAAGGATGGCCAGCGCAATGGCATCAAGTTCATTGGCGAGAATGGTTGGATCTGGGTCAACCGCGGCGAACTCCAGGCCCACGACAAGGGGATCTTCCGCGAACCGCTGCCCGATGACGCCGAGCGCCTCTACGTCAGCAACGACCATCGCGGCAACTTTTTCGAATGCGTGGCGAGCCGCAAGGATCCCATCTGCCCGGTGGAAGTCGGTCACCGCTCGGCCACGGTCTGCCACCTCGGCGCCATCGCCCTGCGCACCGGCAAAAAGCTCAACTGGGACAGCGAGAAGGAGTTCTTTGTCGGCGAGCACGCCGATGAGGCCAACAGCTACGTCGCCCGCGAAATGCGGGCTCCCTACGACTATTCCTTCGTCAGCTGAGCGGTTTTCGCCGCGCTTTCCTCGCCGATGCCCCAAGTCCCTTTCGACACGAATCCGGTGGCAGAATCGCTGGTTTTGTGCGAAAGGTTCCAAACATCCATGAAACGCCTGCTCCGAGTCCTCTTGCCCGCGATTCTCGCGCTGCCTGCTTCCCAGGCGGTGCACGAGAAGGAGGATGGCTGGCCTTGGAACATCAAGCTCCATGGTCATCACGATGCCGAAGTGGCCGAGGCCACCGGTGGCTGGTTCCTCAACGTGGGCCCGACCGGAATCCGCGCCCAGATCACCAAGGAGCATCCCAAGTACTTTACCGTCAAATACGTCTTTAAGCAGTGCCCGGCGGCGGGGCTGGTCGAGGCCGGTGACATCATCGTCGGTGCCAACGGCAAGCGGATGAATGTCGAGCACACCTTTGGCCGCCATGTCGGCTGGGAAGGACCGATGATGGAGATGGCCAAGCTGATCGAGGACAGCCAGGGAGCAGACGGCAAACTGGAGCTCATCGTCTGGCCCAAGGGTGACCGCCAGAAGGAAAAGGAAGTCGCCGTGCAGATTGAGCCGGTCGGCCGCTTCTCGGATACCTATCCCTTCAATTGCCCGCGCTCCGACCAACTCTACCTCGATCTCTGCGATTGGCTGCTTGAGGAGCACGAGCGCGCCGGCACCTGGGAAAAGCCCCGGCCGCACACCTACTCGGCCTGCATGCTGGCCCTGATGGCCAGTCCCGAGCGCCGCCACCAGAAGCTGGTGGAGGACAATATCTCGCGCTACTACGACAAGCGCTACGACCCGAACAATGGAACCGGCTTCCCGGCCTGGGGCCAGGTCCACGATGCGGTGGTGATGGGCGAGTATTACCTGCTCCACGAGGACAAGCGGCTCAAGGATGCGATGGAATCGGTGGCCTTCTGCCTGGAGAACAGCGTGTGGCCAACGACTGGCGGCCTTTCCCACCGGCCCTTCGCCTTCATCCAGCGCCGCATGCACGGCGGCGGCCCCAAGGGCTATGGGGCGATGGCCATGCCGGCGGGCATCGGCATGATCGGGCTCAGCCTGTTCAAGGAAGCGGGCCTGCCCCACGGCGGGCCTTCGTACGCGCGCATCCACGAGGGCTTTCTGTGCACGGTCGGCGACAATGGCCAGATTGGCTACGGCTTCACCAGCTGGGACCACGCGGTGATTGACGTGGGCAGTGAAAACGCCGCGCCCAAGCCGCCCAAGGAGGGCATTGGCTATGAATGCCCCGACGGCCTCAAGGGCGTGGGTGACTACAAGATCGTGTGGCCGACCAAGGCGGACCCGCGCTATCGGCCGACCGACTGGCTGACCCGCGAAGTCGATACCAACCGCGTCTTCCACAAGGGTGACAGCCTGCGCCTGGTGGTGCGCAACATGTCGCCGGAAGAGCCGACCCGGCCCTACAAATACGGTGGTGGGCGCTGTGGTGGCATCGGCAAGTCCGGTGCCGGAGCCTTGGCCCACCTCATCGGCAACGAGGACAAGCAGTCCTGGCAGTATCTGGGCGAACACATGGCCACCGGCTGCGCGCGCAATCCGGAGCAGTTGCTCAACGGTCACGCCTCCACCCACATGCACGTGCTCTGGGGCAGCCTCGGTGCGGCCCGGGCCGAAGAGAAGGACTTCCGCAAGTACATGGACTACATCAAGTGGTGGATGATCATGGCCCAGACCCACGATGGCAGTTACGTGGTCATGCCCGGCCGCGACTACGCCTCCACCGACCACGTCTACGGCACCCGCAACTTTCCGACCGCCTGCGCGGCCCTCATCCTGGCGACCAAGGACAGGCGTCTGCGCATCACCGGCCGCCCTGCCGATGGCAGCGTGGCGCCCGCCACCAACACCACCCGGCGCAGCAGCCTGCCGAGCAAGCTCCGGCAGCGCCCCGCCCGCCAGATTGCGGCCGAGGCCCGCGACGAACTCAACGAAATCCTCTATGTCTCCCTGCTGGAGCTCAGCAACGAGCAGAAGCTCGTGCGCCTGCCCATGGATCTGTCCAAGGCGCGCAGCAAGGTCTGGCTGTCCAAGGTGGAACTGGGTCCGAAATTCGAATTCTCGGCCATGCAAGGCAGCCACAAGGCGGTCTTCGGCTGGGAGGACATGGATGCCGACGATCAGGCCATGCTCGCCGCGGTGGTGGCGCGACTGCGCGCGGAGGACCCAGTGAGCCAGGCAGTAGCAGGCATCTACATGGAAGCGGCGGGAGACGTCGAAATGGCCGACAATTATTACAAAAAGGCGGGCCCCGAGTTCGCTGACAAGATCAACTCCATCCTCAAATGAAGACATCCCTGCACCTCATGTTCATCCTTCTTTTCGGCATGGCTTCCCTCCATGCGCAAGCTGCCGAGGAAGAGCCGCCCCCGCAAGAACCGGCGAAGCAAGCCGCTGCCGGGGAGAAGCCGGCAGGCGATGAGCCGGCCAATCCCGAGGAGCTGATGAACAAGCTGGAGCTGCCGGGCATCACCATCAATGCCAAGGAGCGCTACATCGATGTCGAGTCGGAGGTCTGCCTCGACGGAGGCGGTCTCGAATGCGTGGCCACCGTGCCGGATGCCAAGGAACACGAATCCATCGTCAAGGTTCTGGCCGACCCCCTGCACATGCACCTGGCCCTGCTGCTGATCGGGGCCCAACCGGGCAGCCCCGCCACCCAACGCGAGGTGGGCGAAGGGGAGGAGAAGCGCTGGGTCTTCGTTCCCGCGCATGGCCAGCCGATTGACGTTTCGCTGGTGGTCATGGACGCGTTTGGCGAGATGGTGGAGAAACCCATCGCCCACTTCATCCGCCACAGCGAGGACGAAGCCGCCTTCCTCGAGGGTGAGGAGGGTGAAAAGAAAAAGGAGTTTCCCACCAGCCGCTTTCTCTTCCTCGGTTCCCACCTGATTGAGCAGGGGGAGGATCAACCCCGCCGCTACATTGCCAAGGAGAGCGGCAATGTGATCAGCATTTCTACCTTCGGCGACGAGATGATCGGCCTCAGCGAGCGCTTCGGCCACGACAATGAAGCGCTGGTCTGGGAAATCGACACCGACACCCTTCCCAAGCTCGGCACTTTCGTGACCCTGCGTTTGCGCCCGGTGTTCGAGTAGGGATGGATGATCTGTAGCGGCGCTCCAACTGCGTTTTCAAGGAGAACGCAGGCAACATCGGGAGGGACAAGCCGCAGACCGAGGTTTCATGAAATTTCCGGGCTAGAGAATCAAGGCGCCAGGGCCTGCCAGTCTTCCTCGGTGGCCGGGCCCATCTGGCGCTCCATGAGCATCTGCCACTTGCCGTTCTTCTTGGTGAGTAGCGACTCGAAGCGAATGTAGTCGGTGCTGGGCTCCTTGCCGGCTTGCTGGCCGGTGTAGGCAAAGATGCCGGCCTCATGAGCGGTGGTGGGATCGCCATAGCGGTGGCGAAAGCGAAACTCGAGATGAGTTTTCACCTCGCCGCTGCTGGTTTTCTCGAAGTCGCCTTTCCAGCGCGCCAGTGCCTGGTTGAGCGGATAACTTGCCTGCTTGCCATCGGCCACGATCACGCCGTCGGGATGGATGGTGCTGACATAGGTTTCGAAGTCGCCGGTGCTCACGGCTTTCTCGACGGTGGCCCAATAGGCATCGAGCTCGGCGAGCCAGGTGCTTGCCGGGCAGGGCAAGGGAGTGACCACCAGTTTGCGGATGGCAATCGGGCCGTGGTCGCCCTGGATGCACAGGGGGCCGGCGATCCCCTCGCCACGCAGCGGGGCCGAAGCGGTGGGGCCGGAGGTGGTGGCGAGCTCCTGCACCAGTTGGCCATTGACGTGGACGGAGATGAAATTGGCGTCCTGGATCTTGATGCCCTGGTCGTCAAAGCGCGGTGCGCGAAAGAAAATGTCCATGCTCTGCCACTCGCCGGGAGCTTTGGCAGCATTCAGCTTTGGGGGCGCTCCCTCCCACCACTGCTCGCCCTTGGGTTTGGTCTTGTCCCAGCGGGCGTAGATACCGCCGAGGTCGCCACTGCCGACCTTCTCCTTGCCGAAGCTGTCGAGGATCTGCACCTCGTAACGACCCATGAGATAAACTCCCGCGTTGGACTTTTCGGGGATCATGAATTCGAGACTCACCTTGCAGTCGCCGAAGACATCGCGGGTCAGCAGGTAGGGGATGGACTTGTCCTTGCTTGGCCCGTTGACGAGCAGCTTGCCTTCACCCCCGCCTTCGATCTCCAGCTCCATCTTGCCTTCCACGGCAGTCGCTTGCGCAGCGCGATGCCAATCGCTGGTGGCCTGGAAGGCCTTGAGACCTTCGGTAGCCAGCAGGTCGATGGGGGCTTCTTCGGCGCGGACGGCGGCAGGGCCGAGGAGACTCAGAGCCAGGGCATGGGGGAGGAGGCTTTTCATGGCCGAAGTTTCAGCGGCGGGCGGAGCACTGCCAAGGCGATTCCGGCCGGGGGATGACAGATTGGCGGCTTCCGACGCGTTCTGACATGGCCGTTTGCGGATCCTGCGATCCACGCTTGCGGCACCAAGCCTGAAACCATCAGTATGTCCCTCATGAAAGCCCTCATCGCCCCCATCCCGCGCCTTGCCGCAGTCCTCGGTTTGCTCGCCCTGCTGCCGGCGGCCACGGCCCAGGATGAAAAGCCCGCTCCCGCCATTGAACTCGGTGCGCCCTTTGCCGACTCCGCCATCCTCCAGCAAGGCCAGGACGTGCCGGTCTGGGGCTGGTCCGAACCGGGCACTGAAGTGACCGTGGAATTCGCTGGCCAGAAGAAGAGTGCGAAGGCAGGTGAGGACGGCAAGTGGATGGTCCAGCTCGACCCGCTCGAGGTGAATGCCGAACCCGCCGAAATGACCATTTCCGAGAAGGGCGGCAAGAGCGTGACCCTCAAAGACATCCTCGTTGGCGAGGTCTGGATGGCATCGGGTCAATCCAACATGCAATGGATTCTCGGCAAGAGCGCGGGTCGCGAACTCGCCAAGGAGCTTTCCCAGATGGAGCAAAAGGACCAGCCGCTGATCCGCGAATTCAAGGTCACCAACTACTACGCCCACCTGCACCCCATCGAGCACGCCGAGGGCGAGTGGGGCAAGGACTACTCCCAGTTCAGCGCGATTGCCTTCGCCTTCGCCCACAAGCTTTACGGGGAGCTCAAGGTGCCCATCGGCATTC
Source organism: Akkermansiaceae bacterium (assembly GCA_033722655.1). Lineage (GTDB taxonomy): Bacteria > Verrucomicrobiota > Verrucomicrobiia > Verrucomicrobiales > Akkermansiaceae > Luteolibacter. The sequence goes on from JAWVYP010000011.1 coordinate 8,561, forward strand.
TCAACTGCTCCTTCAGCCAGACGGCGATTGAGGCCTGGACCCCGCGCATTGGCTACCAGGGCAGCAAGAGCGAATACAACCAAGCCATCGAGGCCAAGCTGCTCGAGACCGACCCCTCGACTCCCGAGCATCAAGCCGCTTGGGATGCCTTCTATCAGCAAGTCATGGAGGTCGTGGACCACAATCAGAAGGTGGCCGACGAGGATGAGAACCAGTTTCTCGATCTTCCCAAGAACCTTCCGGGCAACATGCGCGGCAACCGCGACGCGACCTGGCTCTACAATGCGCGCCTGCATCCGGTGGTGCCCTACGCCATCAAGGGCTGCATCTGGAACCAGGGTTACGCCAACATGGGCGGCGGCATCACCTACTACACCAACCTTCATGCGATGATCCGCGGCTGGCGCCTGGCCTGGGACCGACCCGAGCTGCCCGTCTACTTCCACCAGTTCTATTCACCCGGCAACGAGGTCAACAAGGGCCCCAACCATCCCGACATCGGCACCACCGCCGAAATGCGCCTGGGCACTTGGCTGGCGCGCGACATCCCGCACACCGGCATGGCCAGCCAGATCGACATCCAGGGCGCCATCCACTACGGCCACAAGATCGTTCCCGGCCAGCGCCTCGCGCTTCATGCCCTCAAAAACCAGTATGGCAAGGATGTGGTGACCGATGGTCCCATGTTTCGCAAGTACGAGGTCAAGGGCGATGAAGTCGTGGTCTCCTTCTACAATGCCGAAGGTGGACTGGTGGTGGCGGACACGGCCTACAACGCCATCGGCCGACACGAAGACTCAACCGGATTCGCCGATCCCAAGGTCATCGAGAATGGGGCGGACCAGGTCACCCTGTTCTACGTCGCCGGCGAAGACCGCGTGTGGCATCCGGCCAAGGTGCGCATCGAGGGCGAGAAGGCGATTGTCAGCTCGGATGCGGTCAAGGAGCCGCGTGGGGTGACCTACGGCACCGGTGGTGTCGGCTTCCAGCCCTCCATCTACAACGAGGCGCTGCTGCCGCTCACCCCCTTCATTGTCTATGAGGAGAAATTGGTCACCAATGATAGCTGGCCCGACAAGCCGATCAAGATTGCCGGGGTCGAACTGGATCCCTCCTCGGTGGGCCTCGTCTACGACTACCGCAAGTTCCCCGTGCTCAGCACCCAGTTCCGCGACAACTGCGTGCTGCAGGCTGGCCAGCCGGTGACCATCTGGGGGGCGGCCGCCCGCATGTATTATCCCCACGCCGAGGGCAAGAAGGTCATCCACTTCAGTTTCAACGGCATTGAGAAGGAGATTCCGTTGACCGACGAGATGATCGTCTGGAAGGTGACCGTGCCAGCGATGGAGGCCAGTGCCGAGCCCAAGACCATCAAGGCCAGCCTCAGCATTGATGGGGAGGTGGTGCACGAACGCGTGGCCGAGAATGTGGTGGTGGGCGATGTCTGGTATGTCGCCGGCACCCGCGACCTCAAGATGAAGAAGGAGGCAGCCGTCGACGGTCCCATTCGCATCATGGCGCGCATGGCCAAGGGGGTGAAAAACAAGCACGAGCGGCCCTATTCGGTGGCCACCTCCACCACTCCCAAGAACCGCTTCGCCTCCTACTGGGGTGAGCCGGAGAGTCAGGACGCCTTTGCCGCCAAGCTGGCCGCTGCCATCCACGAAAAGACCGGCAAGCCGGTGGGCATCATCTACATGGACGACATGGGCAACGAGCTGAAGCACTGGATGGACGTGCCTTCGCTGGCCAATGCACCCAGCCTCAAGGAGGACTACGAGGACATCGCCGCCATCACGCCCGGAACACCCTTCTACAAGCAGAATGCCGAGCGTTACGTGGATGCGTGGAAGAGCTACTGGGATGACTACATCACCGAGATGATTGTCACCAAGGCGGTGCCGGATGCGGCTCCCTGGGGCTCCTATCCCGAATTCAGTGGTTCGGTGGAAACCGATGCCACCTGGGTCTACAACTGCCTGATCGCCTCCTTCCGCCGCACCCAGGTCAAGGGCATCGTCTTCATGACCGAGGAAAGCATGGTCAAGGGCGATGGGGCGGACTTTGCAGGTGAGTTGAGCGCCTTGGCCAATGGTTGGAAGCGCCTGTTCAAGGGCGAGAAGGACCCGCATTTCATTTACAGCATTCCCTCCAAGGAACTCGCTCCCAAGATCAGCAGGCCCGAGGGAATCGAGGGCTCCAGCGCCGCCTACGAGGTCGATGCCTGGCCGAATTTCGACCGCAAGAAAGTCGACCGCAAGCAGTGGGATGAGCTGGACAAGAAGGGCATCGAGTCCGTCGAAGGGCTGATCGATACCGTCATTGAAACTGCCTATTGAGCGGCAGTTTGATCAGATGCGAAACGCAGCTGGATGTTTTCGTCTCCATCGCTTTGCGCAAGCAATGCTGCCGCATCAGGCCCATGATGCGTCTCAGGCCAATTCTGATTCTGTGGTCCTCCAGATCATTCAGATTCGGGCGCTTCCGGGGCGCGGAAATCGCGGAAGATCATGATCATGGGCAGCTTTCCGCCGTTGTCCATGATGAGCCCGAAGTGTCGGCTGTCCACATCGTGCCACCAACTTTGCCTGGCGAAGGCTTGCGGCTCTTCATCTTCCCCCTTGAGGATGAAGAAATGGGCCTCGTAATATCCGCTCTTGTCGACCGGTTTTTGCGAGGTGATGTGCCGTTTGGCATCAATCAAGACTCGGGAATCCCCCAGATTGGCCTGGACATTGGTGTCCGTCAGGTTGAGCCAGAGGGTCTCTCCAGGTTTCAGTTGAGCGTCGCTGGCGTCCACAGTCAGGAGATTTACCGATAGATTTCCTGCGCCCTCCTTTGGCGTCACCAAAAGGTAGAGGTCAGTGATTTTTTCAGGGATCACCAAATGCGGGGCCGTCTGGGGAATTTCCGCTGCTCCCGCGACGGGATTCTCCGTCAGGGAAATGGTAATTTTCCCATCGGGAAGCTCCAAAACTGGCGATAAATTTCTGCTGGGCACCCGAATCGCATGGCTGTTGGAGCCGTCAAAGAGGTGGATTTGATCTGGAAAAGCATCGGGTCGCTCCGGAAACACGATTCGGCAGGTTCGCGCATCGATCTGTGCGACGAGGGCCATCAGCAGGCCAAAGGCCATAGGGAGCATGTAAAAGCGACGAGTTGTCATGAATGGATAGTTGGGTCTTGAGCGTTCCCGCTGCAAGCATGGAGCCACTTCAGGGTCCAGGTGCGGCAGGGGCTGGTTCATTGGCACCAAGGCCGTCTTCGCCATCCGCTTCGGCGCGTCTGGCTGCCTCAATCACTTCCTTTGGAAGTCGGAAATCCCTGAAGAAATAGATCTTTGGCAAAGCGCCTCCGCGGTCAGCAATGAAGCCGACGTACCTGCAATCCGCGTCAAACCACCATGACTGCTCGGTGATCTTGCGGTATTCTCCCGCTGCATTTGGTTGATACAGGAATTGTGCGATGTAGTAGCCATCCTCGGACAGGGGTTCGCCCGAAATCGTCGTTTTTCCGGGAGGCAGGGACATTTTGCTGTCACCAAGTTTTGCCGCGATCCGATGCTGTGTGAAATTGCACCACAAGGTGTTGCCGGGACGGAATGTGCCGTCATCAAGATTGATCATTTGAACCCTGAAAGGGAATTTCTTGTTGTTCTGGTCGATTGACAAGAAGAGGTAGAAGTTTCTGATCCTTTCGGACACGGATATGCGTGGGTAATCAGCTGGGATTGCCTTCGGGTCATCAATGGGATTTGGAGCCATGACCAGCGTGATGTCACCGGATTCAAGTTCGATGACATCTGAGAAGTTGACCGCAGACAGGTAGACCTTGTGGTTGTTCTTTCCGTCATACAGGTAAACGAAACTTGGCGCCTTGTCCGGTTTCTCCGGGAAGACCATGCGGCAAGTGCGGTCGCTTTTCTTGATGTCCTGGGAAAGTGCAGGCACGACCAGAAAGGCCAAGAGCGACAGGAGCAGGATTGTATGTTGCATGACGTGTTGTTATCTATACTTCGCGGCTGTTGAGCCAGCGGAATGAGACGACTTCGTATTGCCTTCCGAAGATCTGGTTGCTGGCATTGGTCGGTGGTTCAATGGTGTCGGGTTCGTCGGCTTCGTGGCAGAAATTGCGGGTGCGCTTGACCACGGCTTCGCACCAGGCGCGGGCGACGACCTTGCCACTGCTGTCAGTGGCATCACCGTAGGCACGGATGGTGAAGGTGTCATCGCGCGCAGTGAGTATCGGTGCGATGGGTCTCAATACATCCGCTTGCCGGATCCAGCCATTCACCCCGTGGGCACTGCTGCCTTGCGCTGCCTCGGAAAATTGGTAGCCAACCCCGTTCAGCTTCGGATCACTGGGTGCCATGGTGTCAGCAGCAAGAAAGTTGCCCGGGTTGCGAAGAACGCTCATCGGGTCATCTTCCATGTCGCTGATGGCGCTCTGAACTGCGCCGGAGATGGCAAGTTCGTTGTTATTGCTGAGCTGGCGGTTTACAAATTCGCCGAGTGACAAAAACGGCCCACGCAGGCGAACTTGCTCGACGATTTTATTAGCCAGATCCTCGATCTGATCGTCCGTGAGCTTCCTGAAACCGGTGAATTCGGAGGCATTGGCTATGTCGCCTCCAATCGCCTGATTGCTTCCAGCTTCGACATCAGTCGCGACTGCTCCGCGGGTGACCGGGTGTTCGCCACCATGGTTGAGCTCCTCCAGCCCGTTCGACTCATGAATGGCGATTTTGTCGATGCCTCGAGCGTGGCCCAGGATGGCCTTCCATGCGTCGACCGAGGTGGAATTGATGTTGAACATGCCCTCCACTTCGAGGCGTGAAGCCGACTTGAGCCATCCATCCGGGCTGTTGACGATCAGGTCAACCAGGTTCGTGATGTCCTCATCCGACAATCCTCGGTCTTCCGGGATGGCGCGATAGCTGCGATTGGAGAGCTTGCTGTCACCGCGCAGGAAGTTTTCGTAGGTGGTTTCAATGTCTGTGCCACTGGTCCCGCCAATGGAGGCGGGCTGGGGTGCGATCGAGGAGAGAAACCAGTCATCGAAGAGCAGGTGATTGGCGCAGTAGGCATCATCATGCTGGAGATTTTCAGCCACATTGTTGGGGTTCATCGTGGGGGGGACGATGTCGTCGCTTGGGATCATGGGTGTGGCATCGCTGTTGCCGATTAGGTGGGACTGATACGGCGGCATGGGATTTTTGCCTCTGGGATTCCAGGCTTGAAGCTCGATAAGTGATGCCATGGGCCTCAGGGGGACCTGGTGGGTGATCAATCTGGACAATCCGTCTCCACTCTGGAATCCGGTGACAGCGAAACCCTCGCGATCACTCAAGTTGGGAGTGAGTGAAGACCCGTAGCTGAGGGTATGGTAGGCAACTTCCATGTTGCCATTCGCAGGATGGCTGTTGGCGTTGTCGGTTCCCGGGTCCACCAGGGACATTCCGGCGAACGGGTCATTCTGGACATAGCCTTTCGTCGGCCTGTTTTCCGCAGTGCCAGGCCCCGCTCCGATGGTAAATCGGGGGCCAATGGTAATCGAATAGATCGGCATGGCTGGAACAGAGGCAATTTCGCCGATGGTGTAGCCGTGCGGTTCCAGGTTATCAGGCCAATACACCTGGGCGCGGTCACCATTGGTGAGGGCGGTGAAACTCACCATTTCCTGGCTTATTCCATTGTAGAGCGATCCGCCCGTGTAGGAATCGCCGGTATTGAGTCCCATGGCAACGTGAAACCCGCGACCTGGACTACGAAAGCGGAAGGGCTGGGTATGGACGTCATTCTTGAGGCAAAACCAATAGAAGTTGGCCGGGTTCTGGTTGCCGGGGCGGATTTGCACAGGAATACCTGCGGGCGCTTGGGGCTGGTAGCCGCTGTTTGTGTCCCATGCGGCTCCGCCAAACAGGCCTTCCGAGTTGCCATTCGCCGAGAACATGCGCACTTCCCCAGGTTCAAAGCTCAGCTCCCCCTTCGGCAGGTTGACTCCCCAGGTGCGCAAGTCCTTCCAGAAGGCAACTTCCCCATTGCCCCTCAACATGTAACCCTTGTTCATGTTTGCCTGAAGCTGGATATCACGCCCGCCGAAAGCACCGAAATTACCATTCGTGTCCGCGTATTGGAAGTTGCCATTGGTCAGCATCCGATAACGCTCCAAGGGAATGGTGTTCGGACCGCCTGGATACCAAGCCGAAGGCTCGGCGGCGAATGCAGCCGGGAAAGATCGCTGCCCCCCGACCACCACTCCGTAATTCGGTGGACCTGGGTTATCGATGGTGAGACGGACATTATATGGATTCCAGAGTGTCACCACGGGTGACCAGACCATCTCCAGGCCGTATTTCCCCTCCCTGTTCGGATCCGGGAAGGCCCTCAGATAGATGATGAATTGAAACCTTGCGAGAACGGGATGAAGCCGTGGCGCATGGATGTAGTCGTAAAATTCCTGATTGGTTGCATCTTTTTCGCTGCCGTTCCATCTCAGTTTGATGCCAGGCGCCCATACGAAAGGGCTCTCTGCCGTTCCACTGTTATAGGATAAGCCCTTGTATGCGGTTACGAAATTCACCAATGATTGCCACGAGGCGGAGGCGGCATAAATGGTATTTGGCCATTTCTGGGGACTGAATTGAGAGTAATCGCTCCAAGGATAGAGAACAGATTGGTCGGGGGAATAATTGGTCAGCGTCGGTTTCGGAACCTGAGAGGTGGCCCCTGCGTCTGGAGTGTAGCGGAAAAGAGGCAGGCGTCCGCCCGGGTAGGAGGAATAGATGTCGTCCCAATTTTCGGTGAGAATCGAGAGGTCTTTGCGCCAGCCTCCCGTGGCGACATTGGTCAGCAGACCTGTTGAGCTTGAAGAGAAGTCGTGGAACTTCTTGTCGGGCTGAACGGCGTTATTTTCCTCAATGAGCGACATGCTCAAGCGACTGAAAGTTTTTCCCGCGGGAGTTGCTGTGCCGTCCGCTGGATTGTGGGGCTCATCCTGTGTCAGTAGGGAGGGCAAGCCAAAAGCGAGGGGGTCGGCAATCGAGTGGGATTGATTCATTTCGTAGAGACCGACAACGTCGCTGCTTCTTGGCTCGTGGGGCTGGGCAAGTCTGGCCTTCTGGTTTTCGCCACTGATCCACCAGGCGTAGCGACCGCTGTCTTTGATCACGGTGGGGACCACGTGGATTTGGCGGGAGTCACTGGCGGTGAGTGATCCATCCGCGAGCAGTTTGACGGTGGCATCGCTCTCGGTGTTGGAGACCAGGGAGGTCACGTCGGCGGTGGTGGGGGCATCGAGATTGGCCGCGCTGGAGACCAACCATTGAACAAAGCGGCCGCCGGAGGACTCGGGGATGTTCTTGAGATTGTAATTCGGAGCGATGGGGCGACCGTTGGCATCATGATTGGTGCCTTCCCAGCTACGCCAGACGCCCGTGACGGCGGGGTAGGATGGATTGACAATATCCGCTGTGGCAGTGACCCGGGTGTCTGGTCCGGTGTGACGCTGCAACTCGGCGATGGCCATCTTGAGGGCCATGCGGGCATTCATGCGCGCCCGCTCTTCGTTGGATGTCAGGGCGGAGTGCTTCAGGGATATCGAGGACAGGCTGAGCAGGGCAACCGCGAGGACGGCGAGAATCACCAGCATTGTGATCGAGATCACCAGGCTGAAGCCTTTGGAATGCTTCAGTTGCGCGCGAATTCCAGCTTTTGGGATGGGGGAAATGACCATTGGGGCTTTATGGGGGCTTTGATTGTTTTGTATGGTATTTGTAACTACCGAAGAGAGCAAGCGGAAGAATTGGATCCTGGCGTTTTTTTAACCATAGCTCAGAGACTGCCTCAGAAAGCCCCAAGCCCTAATATAGGCATTTTTGTAAATAAAAACAAGGAAAGGAGAGCCGGAGATGGCAGCAACTCAGCTGGCTTCCGGCGGTTTTTGGATGGCGGCAAGGGGTGAAATTTGCGTTCGCGTGCTTGCTTGGAGCGAAGGACATTCTGGCTTAGACGGGACGATTTCATGAAGACAGCCCGGACTTCGTCCTGCCAGCGGAAAGCGCAAATGCAACCCATACTCAAACCAAACAGCTTGGTTTGGGTCAATGGATCTCATTTTTCTCGGGAGTGAATTTGAAGGGGCTGCGGCTACATCCGCGCGGCGGAGGGTGCCGTGGGGAAAGCAGGAGGACATCGGTGGTGCCCACTCTTGGCTTGCGCTCCAAGCTGCGGAGTCGAGGATGATCCACCTGCTTGACCAACTGCCCAAGCCTCTTCCATGAAGCCCTTTCTCCTCCTCCCCTTACTTTCCGCTTCACTCGGCCTCGCCGCTGAGAAGCCGAACCTGCTCATCATCTATACCGATGATCAGGGCTACGGCGACACCTCCATGTATGGCAAGGAGGGCATCGAGACCCCGCACATGGATCGCATCGCCGAGGAGGGCATGCTCTTCACCCGGATGCGCGCCAACTGCACCGTGTGCACGCCCTCGCGCGCCGCGCTCATCACCGGCATCTACGCCGACCGGGCTGGCGCGCCCGGCGTGATCCGCAACGAGCGCCACCGCTCCTGGGGTTACCTTGACCCCGAGGTGCCGACTATCGCGGACGAACTCAACGAACTCGGCTACCACACCGCTCTGATCGGCAAGTGGCATCTCGGTCTGGAATCGCCCAACATTCCCAATGATCGCGGCTTCGACTTCTTCCACGGCTTCCTCGGTGACATGATGAATGATTACTACCACCACAAGCGGGGTGGGGTGAATTGGATGCGCAAGAACCGGGAAGTGGTCGACAGCAAGGGACCGCACGCCACCGAGCTGTTCACCGATTGGGCCGATGCCTACCTCAAGGATCGCAGTCAGAAGAAGGAGCCCTTCTTTCTGTTTCTCGCTTACAACGCCCCGCACTTTCCCATCCAGCCGCCCAAGGAATGGGTCGAAAAGGTCAGGAAGCGCGAGCCCGACATGAGCGAGGGCCGGGTTCAGGCGGTGGCCTTTGTCGAGCACACCGATCACGAGATCGGGCGCGTCCTCAAATCGCTTGAGGATTACGGCCTGGCCGACAACACCGTGGTCTTCTTCACCTCCGACAACGGCGGCTCCTCCCAGCACTTCCAGGAGAACGATCCCTGGCGCGGCGGCAAGCAGGACCACTACGACGGCGGGCTCATGGTGCCCTTTGCCGTGCGCTGGCCCGGCACGGTGAAGGCGGGAACCCAGTCGGATTACCAGGGCCTGACTTTCGACATCTTCTCCACCTGCATTGAAGCCGCCAATGGCAAGCCGCGTGAGGGGCTCGATGCGGTCAGTCTGATGCCTCTGCTCAAGGGCGAGGACTTCAGCACGCCCGATCGCGAGCTCTACTTTGTGCGTCGCGAGGGTGGCGGCAACCAGGCGGGCAAGGCCTACCACGCCATCATCAAGGACGGCTGGAAGCTGATGCAAAACGACCCCTTCAGCCCGCTCGAGCTCTACCACCTCGCAAAGGATCCGCAGGAGACCAAGAACCTGATCGAGAGCGAACCCAAGCGGGTGGAGCGCATGGCCTTCCGCATGAGTCAGCACATCCAGAACGGCGGCAGGACGCCGTGGATGGCGCCGAAGCCGGAGAAGTGATCAGCTGGCTTGGTCCACGAGTTCAATGCTCTCGCCGTTGCCGAGCACGCGACCGGTTTGGCCGACGCGTTCGCATTCAGCTTCGAATTCGGCCGGGTCAGCGGTGTTGAACTCGAACATGTCGAAGTGGTGGGGGATGTGTTTCATAGGCTCATCAATCCATTCATCCATTTCGTGCCTTTCGTGGTTAACCCTAAATGCGTCGCCAGTTATTGGATCCCCAGCTCCTTCTTCACCAGCTCCACACCCGCAACCATGTGCTTGAGCTTGTCCTTGGCGGCCCAGCGGGCGGTCTGGCTGAGGCCGCAGTCGGGAGCGAAGACCAGGCGGTCGGCGGGGGCGAATTCCAGCCAGCCCGGAAAGGGGTAGCTGCCGATGACGGTGGTGCGGAGGGGGTTGGATTTCATAAAGCTTGGAGCAAGGAGCAAGGAGCTTGGGTTTATTGGATGTCGGCTTCGAAGGTTCCGATGAGATAGGACTTCTTGTAGTCGGGCATCGAGACGTGAATTTGAAAGGTGGCCTTCTTGTCCTTCTTTTCCACGAGCTTGAGATAAAGGGAGTATTCGCCGGTGAACATCAGGGTGCCGGGGAAATCCGCGCCTTCCTTGCCGAACTTCATGTGGATGTGAGGGCTGTCGAAGTTCGAATTTTCCGGTGTCACCAGCCATTCGGTTTTCTTGTCATCCTTGCCGATGAAGAAGACAAGCTGGGACTCCGGCCAACCATTCATCTTGGCTTTGGATGCGACGGTGAGAACGGCGTTGTTCCAATTGGCTTTGCCGAGCTCGAACTTGCGGCCCCAGATCTGACCACTGAGTTCCTTGGGGACTTCCTTCTTGGGTTGGTCGATTTGCCATTCTGCTGAAAGCGGAGCGATCAGGGCGAGGAGGATGGTGGTGAGGAGTGCGTGGGTTTTCATGGGTTCGGGTTTCTTTAAAACTGAAATGCTGACATTGAGTGGTGTGAATGGAGCGCGGACTTTAGTCCGCCCCGATTCGCATGGCTTCTGCTCTCGGGTTCCGGGGCGGACTAAAGTCCGCGCTCCGTTGGGCTATGCTCCCAGATTTTGATAGTATTTGGCAATGCGCCGGCCGTGTTCGTCGTAGGCGGCCTCGAAGAGTTCGGTGGCTTTTTCGGCGCCGGTGATGAGGGCTGCGGTGAGGACCTTGGGTGGCTGTCCGGCGGCGGTGAGGCGTTTGGCGATCTCGGCCTTGATGCTGTTGACCAAGAGGCAGCCACCAACGGTGGAGCCGGGAGCGACGGGAGTGTCGAGGCCGTCGACATAGACCATGGCGTCGCCGGCGGGGGCGCCGGTGTCGAGTACGAGGTCGGCAAAGTCCTGAAGCTTCTTGCCGTCGGGATGTTTGCTGGTGCTGGGCTCGGAGTGATCCTTGCTGATCATGGCGACCACCTTGATGCCGCGCTTCTGGAAGCCCTCGGCCATTTCAATCGGCACGATGTTGCAGCCTGAGGACGAGATGACGAGCGCGGTGTCGGTGTCGTTGAGGTCGAAGTTGCGCAGCACGCGGTCGGCAAGGCCGCTGACGTTTTCCAAAAACATGGCCTGGCGCTGGCCGTTGCAGCCGACCACCAGATTGTGGAAGCTTAGCGAGAGTTCGACGATGGGGTTGAAGCCAGGGAAGGAGCCGTAGCGCGGCCACATCTCCTCGGTCATCATGCGCGAGTGGCCGGAGCCGAAGACGTGGACCAGACGGCCGGCGAGGATGGTTTGCGAGAACCAGTCTGCGGCTTGGGCAATGGCATCTTCCTGGGCAGCGACCTTGTCGATCAGTCCGCGGCATTTTTCGAGGTAGTCTTGGGTGGGGGTCATGGGAGGGGTATCTGTGCGTTGAATTCAAATTCGCTTGTCCCGGCGTAGCTCGCAGAGCGAAGCCGGATTATGAGAATCTATGTAAGGTTCCGATTTTTAATCACTTGTCCCGGCGTAGCTCAACGAGCGAAGCCGGAGGGCTGGCAGTTCTTGCCGACTTTACGGGCGTCACCGACGGTGACCTTGCGGCCGCTATCGGCGGACTGGATGAGTGCGAAGGCGGCTTGGAGCGATCCGAGGTTGTGCGCAGCGGAGTTGTGGGGCTCGCGGCCCTCTTCAATCGCACAGAGTAGCTCGCCCATGGTGCCGCCGAAGCCGTCGGGCATCCATTGGCCTTCGAGGGTGGGGCGGGCGATGCCGTCCTCGGTGATGAGTTGCAGGTCGTGGGCCTCGCAGGGCTTGCCGCTGCAGCGGATGCGGCCCTTGGTGCCAACGATCTCGATGGTCTCGCTGGCCTCGGTCGGAGTGGAGCCATCGAAGTGCAGGCTGGCGACGCCGCCCTCAAAGGCGAGTTGCGCCGAGGCCAGCAGGGGTGGAACGACTTTCTGGCCGGCTGAGCGGGTGAGCATGGCGTGGGCGGCCTTGGCCGGGCGGCCCATGAAGCAGCAGGTCATGTCGATCCAGTGGATGGCAAAATCGTAGAGCAGCAGGTGATGGATGGTCTCGAAGGGCGTGCCCTTCACCCATTGGTGATCCCAGGAAACGTTGATGTTCACCGATTGCACCTTGCCGATGAGGCCGGCATCAATCGCGAGTTGGCTGTAGCGCACGTAGGGCGCCCAGCGGCCGTTCTGGTTGACGGCGAGCAGGCGATCGTTTTCGGCGGCGGTGGCGACCAGCTTCTCGCCGACTTTGAGATCGAGCACGAAAGGCTTCTGGCTGAGCACGTGCTTGCCGGCCTGAAGCGCCTTTTCGATCCACTCGGCGCGCAGGTCGGGATGGTAGGTGATGTCGACCACTGCAATGTCGTCGCGCTTGAGGACTTCGTCGGGATCGCTGGTGATCTCGGCTTCGGGAAAGAATTCGTCACGCTTGGACTCGGCCTTTTCGAGCGTGCGGTTGCAGAGCACGCGCACATTGAGCCCGGCCTTTTTGTAGGCGGTGAGGTGTTGCTCGGTGATGCCGCCGCAACCGATGAGGCCGATGCCCAGCTTGTCACCGTCGGGAAACTGCGGCTGGTAGGCAAATTCCGGTGCGGGTATTTCCGCCAGCGCTTCGCCGCCGGTGAGGGCGTAATCCTTGTCTTTGTCGCTCATGGTTCCACTTCCTCCCACTTCACGGTGCGCTTCTCCTGAGAGCTCAGCACCGC
>JAWVYP010000012.1:0-20947 GCA_033722655.1 Akkermansiaceae bacterium
AAGTGACGATGACCGGTAAAGATCATGGCCATGTCGGCCTTGTCGGCGGCTTCGATGACTTCCTCGTCGCGGATGGAGCCGCCGGGCTGGATGCAGGCGGTGGCACCGGCATCGATGGCGGATTGCAGGCCATCGGCGAAGGGGAACATGGCGTCCGAGGCAATCACACTGCCCTTGAGGTCGAGGCCGGCTTCCTTGGCCTTCCACACGGCGATGCGAGAGGAATCGACGCGGCTCATTTGGCCGGCACCGATGCCCAGCGAGCGGTCGCTGTTGGCGTAGACGATGGCGTTGGACTTCACGTGCTTGACGATGCGCCAGGCAAAGCGCATGGCGCGCATTTCCTCCTCGGTGGGCGGGCGCTTGGTGACGACCTTTTCCTCGAGCTTGTCGAGGCCCAGGGCGGTGTGGTCGCGATCCATGACCATCAGGCCACCGGGGCAGGACCGGATGACGGCGCTCTTCTTCTCGGTGAGGTAGGCGTCATTCATCTTGATGAGGCGCAGGTTCTTCTTCTTCTGGAGCAGGGCGCGGGCATCGGCCTCGAATTCGGGGGCAATGATGACGTCGGTGAAGATCTCGGAGATGACGCGCGCCAAGTCGAGGGTGAGGGGACGGTTGACCACGATCACGCCACCGAAGGGGGCTTGGCGATCGGTTTCAAACGCTTTCTGCCAGGCTGCGCGCAGGTCGTTGTCGTCCTGGCCGACACCGCAGGGGTTGGTGTGCTTGAGGATGGCGACGGTGGGACGCACGAAGTCGAGGATGAGGTCGGCGGCGGCCTCGATGTCGAGAATGTTGGTGTAGCTCAGCCCCTTGCCCTGGAGTTGGGTGAAGTAATCCCCGAACTTGCCGTAGAGGGAACACTTCTGGTGGGGGTTGTCGCCGTAGCGGAGTTCCTGGGCGAGCGGCAGGCTGAGGCTGAAGTTGCTGCCGGTTCCGGTGCGGCATTGGCCGAGGTAGTTGTTGATGGCGGCATCGTATTGGGAGGTGCGCAGGAAGACCTTGACTGCCAGGTGCTCGCGGGTGCCCTTGGTGGTGTTGAAGCCGTTGTCCTTCATCTCTTGGATCACTTTGCCGTAATCCTCGGGATCGACGACGACGGTGACGTGCGAGTGGTTCTTGGCCGCACTGCGCAGCATGGAGGGACCGCCGATGTCGATGTTTTCGATGGCTTCCTCGAGGCTGACGTCGGGCTTGGCCACGGTTTCCTCGAAGGGGTAGAGATTGACCACCACCAGATCAATGGGCGGGATGTCGTTGTCCTTGGCCTGCTTGAGATGATCGTCGTCGTCGCGGCGGTGGAGCAGGCCACCGTGCACCTTGGGATGCAGGGTCTTGACGCGGCCTTCGAAGAGCTCGGGAGCACCGGTGTATTCGGAGACGTCGATGACGGGCAAGTCGGCCTCACGCAGGGCCTTGGCAGTGCCACCGGTGGAAAGCAGTTCGACTCCCATTTCATGGAGTTCCTTGGCAAAGTCGGCGAGACCGGTCTTGTCGGAGACGGAGAGGAGGGCGCGTTTGATGGGCATGGCTTATTTGTTTAGAAATTGGAAATTGGAGAGTGGCAGTGGGTCTGAGGGAAAGGGATGGCAATTGGCTGGTGGCGCCGTCCTGGAAATCCTTAATTTCTCAATTGCGAATTTCCAATTTCTGCGCCGCAGGCGCTTTCTACGGCTTGCGCGATTTGAAGGAGTTCGGCTTCGGCGAGGTGGGGGGCGAGGATTTGGAGGCCGACGGGGAGATCCTTGCCGCCGTCGTGGTCGGTGGTGCCGCAGGGCACTGAAATGCCGGGGATGCCGGCGAGGTTGGCGGAGATGGTGAAGATGTCCTGGAGATAATCCTGGATGGGATCCTCCGCAGCACCGAGACGCCGTGCGGGGCTGGGGGTGACCGGCGAGAGGATGGCGTCGACCTGCTCGAAGGCGTCCTCAAAGTCCTTGCGAATCAGGGTGCGGACCTTCTGGGCGCGGCCATAGTAGGCATCGTAGTAGCCGGAGGAGAGGACGTAGGTGCCGAGAATGATGCGGCGTTTGACCTCGGGACCGAAGCCTTCCTCGCGCGACTTCTTGTAGACGTCAAGGATGTCCGCGGGCTTGTCGGCGCGTTTGCCGTAGCGGATGCCATCAAAGCGCGAGAGATTGGAGGAGGCCTCGGCGGGGGCGATGACGTAGTAGGTGGCCACCGCGTGAGAGGTATGGGGAAGCGAGATCTCGACAATCTCCGCACCCTGTTCGGCGAGCTGCTGGATGGCGGCATCCACCTTGACGCGCACGCCGGAAGCAATGCCCTCGCCGAAGTATTCCTTGGGCACGCCGAGTTTGAGGCCCTCAACGCCACCCTTGAGATTGGCCAGGTAGTCGGGCACCTCGGCATTGAGACAGGTCGAGTCCTGTGGGTCGGGGCCGGCAATGGCCTGCAGGAGGTGAGCGGCGTCTTCGACGTTGTGAGTGAGCGGACCGATCTGATCGAGAGAGGAGGCGAAGGCCACCAGGCCGTAGCGCGAGACCCGGCCGTAGGAAGGCTTGAGGCCGACCACGCCGCAGTGGGAGGCCGGCTGGCGGATCGAGCCACCGGTGTCCGAGCCCAGGGCGGCGATGGCGGTGCGGTCGGCGACAGCGGCCGCGGAGCCACCGGAGGACCCCCCGGTGATGCGTTCGCGGTCGCGGGGGTTGACGGTTTTTCCAAGCGCGGAGTTTTCGGTCGCCGAACCCATGGCGAACTCGTCCATGTTGAGGCGGCCGAAGGGAATGGCGCCGGCCTCGCGCAGCTTGCGGATGACTGTGGCGTCGTAGGGCGCGGTGTAGTTCTCGGCGAGGAATTGGGAACCGCAGGTGCAGGGCTGGCCGAGGACATTGATGTTGTCCTTGATGGCAATTGGGATTCCTCCGAGAGGCTTGGAGAGATCCGCAGACCCTGCCTCCGCAAGTGCCGCTTCAAGGTCGTGACTCAAATAGGCGCCGGTTTGCCCATCGCGCTCGGCAATGCTCGAAGCCAACTCCTCAAGAAGTTTGGCAGATGAGGTGTCACCGGCTTGGAGTTGCTTGCGGAGCTCTGAAATCATCGAAGTGAAAAAACTAAGAACCAAGAACTAAGAACTAGGAACAGCCCGACTCGTCGGGCTAGGCATCAGCCACCACCTTGGGAACGCGGATCTGGTTCTGGGCCTGGTCGGGCGCATTCCGCAGCACGGCCTCGCGGGGGAGGCTTTGGTGAGGGCTGTCCTCGCGCATGCGACCAAAGACGGGAGCGGGGTGAGCAGTGGGCTCGATGCCAGCCACGTCGAGTTTCTTGAGTTCATCGACATAGTCCATGATGGCGTCGAGCTGGGGCTGGAACTCGGCGACTTCCTCGTCGCTCAGTTCGAGCCGGGCGAGACCCGCGACGTAGCGGACATCGATGTGGTTCTGCGACATGGGCGGAGACTTGTAGAACTCGGCGCGCTTTCCAAGTGCCAAATGCCGCGATTTCAGCGGGACGGGATTCAGCGCCTTTGCAGCTCCTGGATTGAGGCATCCACGGCGGCGGCCTCCTCCTGGTTTCCGGCCGCCAGATGCGCCTTTTTCAGGCCCTGCAGGCTGCCGATGTCCTTGGGAAACATTTCGAGGGCCTGCTGGTAGTGTTCGATGGCTTTCTGCGGATCGCCCATGACCAGGAAATGATCGCCGAGGCGGGCCGACATCGGAGTGAGCAGCATGGGGGGGTGCAGCATGCTCTCGTGGCGCTGGAAGTCGGCACCGGAGGTGAACCAGTTGAAGGCGGTGGCGCGCATGTTCTCGGCCCCGGCCATGGCGATGCGGCCGCGCACGTCACTGATCAGGATCCGCAGGGCTCTCCGGGCCCGTAGCCATTCGGAGCGCTCTCCGAGAACCAGGGCGGTGTGCTCGGTGGTGCTGAATTTTTTCATGTGCAAATCCAGGGCGGTGACAAGCGCGAGGGCACGGGCGATGTCTCCTTGGTCGATCAGCTTTTGTGCCTCAAGCGCGAGGCGCAGTCCGTCGATCCAGAGATAGGCGACGGAATGCTTCATGCTGGGCTTGATGGTGTCGACGGACGGCAGTGCCTTGGCGGCTTCCACAAAGCCTTCCTCGAGGCCCCGGTGGATGAGGATGCGGGCCGGCAGCGTCTTGGCATCCCACAACAGCACCTTGGCCCCGGGGGAGGCCAGGCGGTCATCGGGCAGGGGAGTGGCGGCCAACTGAAGGGCCGCGGCATGGGCCGTTTCCAGATCCCCCATCGAGAGCAGGGCAATGACGCGGTAACTTTCGGCACTGGCCCACTCCGGGCAGTCGGCCACGCCCAGCCCATTCTGCTTCATCCAGCGCTGGTAGAGCATGGAGGCGCGTCCAAAGGCCGCGGCGGCCCGGGCGTGGTTGCCGCTGCGCCATTCGTAGTGGCCCAGCAGGTGGAAGGCGGGCGGATAGGAAGGCCACTGCTTGGCGAGCTTGCGCGCCATCGGCAGCGACTCGGCCAGCTTGGGAGCTTCGGCGCGGATGGTGAGCAGCGCGTTGAGGGGGATGGGGCTCTCGGGGTGTTTCTCGATCAGTTCGAGAAGCTGCTGCTCGGAAGCAAGCTGGTCGGGGGTGGCGCTGCCTGAGATGTCGTAGCCGCCGCGGTTGAAGAGGGCGGAGAAAATGGCGGCCTGCATGTCGTTGGGGAAGCGCTTGGCGACCTTGCGATAGGCGTTGGCGGCCGCATCGGCACCCTCGCCCAGGTATTTGAGCAGGCCGTAGGCGTAGCCCTGTTCGAGCTCAGTGCCTTGGCCGGCGTCGAGCAGGTGAATCAGCCGATCGACCACAATCTTGCGCGGTTTGGCGTTCTCCGGGCTGGTGTCGAGGAGTGCCATGGCCATGCCCCAGTGGGCGAGTAGGCAGTCCGGATCCTCGCGCATGGCGGCTGCGAAATGGCGGGTGGCCTCGAGCTCCCAACCGCCATGCAGGTGGTTGAGGCCCTGCAGGACATGTTTCTGGGCCAGCTTGCTGGAGGTGCTGACCGCCATCCGGATGCCTCCGGGAAAGTCCATCGTGGCAGGCGCATCGAGGGCGGCTACGCGCGAGGGGATGGCATCATCTGCCTTGGGCAGGGTCTCCACCTGCATCCCTTCCTGCTCCTCGCCGCTGGCCGGGAAGCACATGGCGATCATGATCGCTGGGCCGCAAAGATGCTTCATCGCCGGAATCATGCACGCAGCATGGGCAAATCCCCGCAAGCCTCCAACAAAAATGACGCTCGCAGGTTTCGAGCAGCGCGGTGTAAGTTGCGCTCATGAAATTCGGCATCATTGGTTGCGGCAAGATGGGCACGGCCCTGGTCTCCGGGGCGGTGCGATCTGGCGTGGTCGACCCCAAGGCCCTCCAAGGTGTGGATCCGCACGAGGCAGCGCGCGGACAGTTCGTGCAGTCGACGGGTGGTCAGGCCAGCGATGCGCTGGCGGACCTGGTCGATTGCGAGGTGGTGCTGCTGTGCGCCAAGCCTCAAAGCATTCCCGAAGCCCTGGGCGAACTCGCTGGCTTGGTTGGAGAAAAACCCATGCTGGTGATCTCGGTGGCGGCGGGCATTTCCGTCGCGGCACTTGAGGCGGCAGCGGGGAATGCGATGCGGGTGATCCGCTGCATGCCCAACACGCCGGCCCTGGTCGGCAAGGGAGCCGCGGCATACTGCCTCGGCAGCACGGCCACCGCGGAAGACGCCGCCACGGCACAGGACTTGCTTGGTTCGGTGGGCATGGCGATTGAGGTTCCCGAGTCGCTGATGGATGCGGTGACCGGCCTTTCCGGCAGTGGGCCCGCCTACGCCTATCTGATGATTGAAGCCCTTGTGGACGGGGCGCGGGCCCAGGGCCTGCCCAAGGATCAGGCGTTGCAACTCGCATCCCAGACCGTGCTCGGGGCGGCAGCCATGGTCATGGAAACCGGCCGCCAGCCCGCCGAATTGCGCGAAATGGTGACCTCGCCCAACGGCACCACGCTCGCCGGACTGACGGCGCTGGAGGAGGGCGGCTTTCGCAAGCTCGTTGCGGCCGCGGTGGCCGCCGCCACGGAGCGCTCCAGGGAATTGGGGCAGTGAACGGACGGCACGCTGGCCAAAGTTTTCCATGGCAGGGGCTAGCCCGGATATTTCATGATTCTCGCGGGCTAGGCGCATTCATTCACGAGAGGCGCGCAATGGAGGATCATCCAGCCGGATCCTGAAAATTCATTCATCCGCATCATCCGGACGAATCCGCATGGTCCGTGGTTCAAAATGTCCGCAATTCAGCGATGAGCAGTTGTCCGATGCCCAACCCCATGCCATTCGCATCTGCCGCCCATTTTTCCTTCCCCCGGGCCGGGGCTTTTTCCATGCTGCGCCCATGATTCAACGTCTTGCCGCCTTGAGCGCAATTCCCCTCGCCACTTTGCTGTTGTCCCACTGCGGTTCCAACGAGCCCGGCCCGGTTCTGGTGGGCCAGAGCAAGGAGAGGATCGCCGAGGGCGATGCCATCTTCCGCAAGGGCCAAGCCGAGGAGGCCAAGGGCGACATCGATGATGCCATCGACCATTACGAGGAAGTGGCCGAGGATTATCCCTTTTCCAACCACGCCGGCGAGGCGCGTTACCGCCAGGCCATGTTGCTGGATCAGGAGGGGGATCGACGCGATGCCTTCGAGGCCTACAGCATGTTCCTCAAGCATTATCCGGGGCACCCGAAACACGGCGAGGCGCTCGAGCGCATCTATGAAATCGCCACCGGCGCCAAGGAGGGCGAGATCAAGAACCGCTTCCTCGGCCTCAAGAGCAAGATCCCACTCAAGGAAACCGTCGAGATGCTCAGCACGGTGAAATTGCATGCCCCCGAGTCGGACATGGCGGCCAAGGCGCAGTATGCCATCGGCGATGCCTATCTCCGCGAGAAGCGCTACCCGCAGGCCGTGGAGGCCTTCCGCAAGGTCGCCGATGAGCATCGCGAGCACCCGCTCGCACCCGAAGCCCTCTTCAAGGTCGGCGAAATCCTGCTGGAATCCGCCAAGCGCGGCAACCAGAACCAGGCGACCATCGATCTATCCCGCGAGGCCTTCAACGACTACCTGATCCAGTTCCCCGGTCACAAGTACAACGCCGAAGCGCGCAAGATGATTGCCACTCTCAAGAAGCGCGACCTCAATCGCTCGATGGAAATCGCCGATTTCTACTACAAGACCGGCAAGTTCGAAGCGGCCAAAATCTACTACCGCGACATCGTGGACAACAGCACATCGGGCAAGCTCCACGACAAGGCCAAGGCTCGCCTCAAGGAACTCGAGAACTGATCGCCGACATGAAATCCTTTCCCCTTCTCGCAACCCTCAGCCTGCTCTTGGTCTCCTGCGCCGGCTATCAGGTCGGGCCACGCAAGCCGCCATCCCTCGAGAAGGTCGACACCATTTCCATCAGCGTGTTCGAGAACGACACCCTGCATCCCCGGGCCGAAGTGCTGGCCACTTCCGCAGTCGCCAGTGCGGTGACTCTGGATGGAAGCTACCGGATCGTGCCCGCCAAGGATGCCGATGCCGTGCTCGAGGGCACGGTGCGCCGCATCGACTACGATACCATCCGCAGCCGCCGCTTCAATGCCCTGCGGCCCGAGGAACTTGAGAACCGGGTGCTCATTTCCTGGGTGCTGCGCGACGCCAAGGATCCGACCCAGGTGCTGGCAAGCGGCACGGCCAATGGCGAGAGTCAGCTTTTTGTCTCCTCCAACCTGCAGACCGCCCGCCAGAACGCCCTGCCCGAGGCGATGGAGCGTGCCGGTGAGCAGTTGGTCTCCAGGATTGCCAACGGCTTCTGAGGCCATGCGCCCGAGAGCGCTGCATGGGCTCCAATGAAAGGCTTGTGCCCCGGACTTCGTTGGTAACAGACTGCTGTCATGAAATTCCGACCGTCTCTCTGGATCGCCGCCTTTGCTCTGTTCTGCTCTTCCTTCGCTTCTGCGGAGGTCAAGCCCATCAAGGCCCTCCTGGTCATTGGTGGCTGCTGCCACGACTACGAGGTCCAGAAGGATCTCATCAAGAATGGCCTCGAAGCCCGCCTCAACATCGAGGTCGACATCGATTATTCGCCGGACAAGACCACCAAGCCGGAATTCGAATCCTACAAGAAGGACAACTGGGCCGATGGCTACGACGTCATCATCCACGATGAGTGCGCGGCACACATTCGGGAAGCCGAGATGGCCAAGCGCATCATCGCGCCCCACAAGGCGGGCCTTCCGGCAGTCAATTTGCACTGTGCAATGCACTCCTATCGAGTGGCCAGCAACATCCGCGAGGTTCAGGAGCCCGGCAGCGATGGCGCTCTCTGGTTCGAATTCCTCGGCCTCCAATCCAGCAGTCACGGCCCCAAGGAGCCCATTGAAATCGATTACCAGGAGCAAGCCAGTCCCATTCTCAAGGGGCTTGAGGACTACACTTCCGCCAAGGATGAGCTCTACAACGTGCACCACATTTACGAGGGCGCGACCGTGCTCGCCAAGGGCAAGCAGGAGAAGAAGGACGGCAAGGTCGATGAGGCCGTCGTCGCCTGGAAGCACGAGTATGGCCCCAACAAAGCCCGCGTCTTTGGCACCACCCTCGGCCACTTCAACGAGATCGTTGGCTCCGATGAATACCTCGACCTCGTCGCCCGCGCCCTGCTCTGGACGACCAAGAAGCTCGATGAGGAGGGCGAGCCGGTGGAGGGTTATTGGATTGAGAAGTGAGGCGCTCTTTGAGCTGAGCGCGGTATCAGGACTCCAAGGGGACACACATCGCAAGCGATGTATGTCCTCGTGCTAAACGCACATTGAAGGGACTTCGTAGCATCATTGTAAGTGATGTCTCGCCCGCTCGGGGACATGCAATTCTTTGGCGCAGCCAAAGTTGCTTGTCCCCATCACCGGCCATTAAATGCCCATGTCCCTGCCTTACTTCATCAACTTCCGAAACTCTCCGAGCAGCGGGTCGTTCATTTTCACCAACAGCTTTTCGACCTCCTTCTTCATCGCGGCGATGTCCTCTTGGTGCTTGGGATCGTCGATGAGATTGCGGCGTTCGTTGGGATCGTCCGAGGTGATGTAGTATTCCTCGGGCGTGCGGTAGAGGTAGAAGTCGCAGCGCTCGCGGATTTCGGGATGGGTCTCGGCGGCCATGAGCATCGCCTTCCAGGTCATGCCGCTCATGTTCTCGGCCCGGTAGGTTTGCTTGCCGTCACTCCAGGCATTCCAGATGTAGGCTTTGTCCTTGGTGCGCACGCAGCGCATCTGCAGTTGGCGCTTGCTGAAAGTCTCGTGATACATGGTGAAGACCCGCTCCCAGCCCTTCTGCTTCTCGCCCTTGGCGATGGCCAGAAAGGAGCGGCCGTCAATGCCTTCGATCGCCGGCAGCCCTGCAGCCTCGAGCAGGGTGGGGGCGAGGTCGATGGTGGCAACCAGATGCTCGTCATCAACCTGGTTGGCGGGAATCACATCGGGCCAGCGGAGGATGAGGGCGGCGCGTGAGCTGGCGTCGTAGGCGTTGGACTTGGCGAAGGGAAAGGCCATGCCGTGGTCGCCCCCGAAGAAGACCACCAGGGTGTCCTGGTCGTGGCCAGCAGCCTTGAGTTCGTCCATCACGACTCCCACGCATTGGTCGAGGCGATGGACGCAGGTGTAGTAATCGGCGACTTCCTGGCGAATGGCGGGAAGCTGCTCAAGGAAGCCGGGAATCTCGACTTCCTCGGGCTGGATCTCGCGGGTGACCGGCGGATAGGTCCCCTCGCGGCCCTTGATGACTTCCTCACCGCTCCAGGAGAAGGGACGGTGGGGGTCTTGGCAGTTGACGTGGTGGAAGAAGGGCTTGTCCTGCTCGGCAGCCATTTTGAGGAACTTGCGGGTGTGCAGGCGGAACTTCTCTGGGTTGCGGCCGACGTCGAGATCGCGGGCGTGCACCTTGTAGTCCACACACCATTTCTCGAAGGGCTCGTAGTGGGGCGTCTTGGCCAGCATGGAGATCAGGTAGCCGTGCTCGTCCATGACCTCGTTGATGGTGCGCACGTCCTCGCGGATGGGACCAAAACCGGTGCAGCCGTTGTTGAGGGTGTAGAGGCCGGTGTGCATGGTCGCCCGCACCGGCTGGCAGACGGTGACGGTGGCGTGGGCCTGGCGGAAGAGCATCCCCTCCTTGGCTAGTTGGTCGAGATGGGGGGTGATGTTGGGCACCGTGCTGCCGGTGCAGCCCAGCGAGTCCCAGTTCATGTCGTCGGCAGTGATGAGAACGATGTTGAGGGGCTTGGCAGGCTCTTTCTCCTGGGCATGGACGGGGGAGATCAGCGCCATCAGCAGGGCAAGGGGGGCAAGAAAACGCATGACAATCAAAATGCCCGTGGAGGGCTGGCCCCGCAAGGGCGAAGCTTGACCCCCCGCAGGCCGCGGTTTCATGCTCCCGCCATGCGAATTCTCACCGGTCTCCAGCCCAGCGGCAAACTTCACGTCGGCAATTACTTCG
Organism: Akkermansiaceae bacterium; assembly: GCA_033722655.1. Lineage (GTDB taxonomy): Bacteria > Verrucomicrobiota > Verrucomicrobiia > Verrucomicrobiales > Akkermansiaceae > Luteolibacter. Next base: position 10,478 of record JAWVYP010000012.1, read on the forward strand.
GCGCGATGCAGCCCGCCGTGGAATTGCAGGAGCAGGGGGAGGCTTTCTACTTCATCGCCGATTACCACGCGATGACCTCTTCCTCGGATCCCGAGGCCCTGCGCAGCAATGTGCGCGAGCTGGCGGTGGACTTCCTCGCCTGCGGCCTTGAACCCGAGCGCGCGGTCTTTTTCCGCCAGAGCGCCGTGCCCGAGGTCAATGAACTGGCCTGGATCCTCTCCACGGCCTGTCCCATGGGCCTGCTCAACAAGTGCCACTCCTACAAGGACAAGGTGGCCCAGGGCATTTCGCCCAACCACGCGCTCTTTGCCTACCCGGTGCTGATGGCCGCCGATATCCTCCTTTACGACGCGCAGAAGGTGCCTGTCGGCAAGGACCAGAAGCAGCATCTGGAGGTGACCCGCGATCTTGCCGTCAAGATCAACCAGGCCTATGGCGAGGACACCGTTGTGGTGCCCGAACCCATCATCCGCGACGACACCGCCATTGTGATGGGTCTCGACGGCCAGAAGATGAGCAAGAGCTACAACAATGCCCTGCCCATCTTCGGCGATGAGAAGCCGCTCAAGAAGCTCATCATGCGCATCACCACGGACTCGACCCCGGTGGAAGATCCCAAGCCCACCGAGAACTCGACCATTCTCGCGCTTTACAAGCTCTTTGCCGACGAACCCGCCTACGCCCAGATGGTGGCCGACCACGAACAGGGTGGCTACGGCTACGGCGACCTCAAGAAGCGTCTCGCCGAAGCCTACTGGGACTACTTTGGCGAGATGCGCACCAAGCGCGAAGAGATTCTTGCCAATGCCGACTACGTGGACGAAGTCCTCGATGCCGGTGCCCAGCGTGCCCGCGAGGAAGCGACCAAGGTTCTGGATCGCGTGCGCCGTGCGGTTGGCCTTGTCTGAATCCCTCACCCCAAGCCCCTTAGCGATGAGCCAAAAACCACCCAAACTGACCATGGAAACCAAGAAAGTACTCTGCCTGCTCAACGATGGTGTTGAGGAAACCGAACTTGTGGCCCCGGTCGACATCCTGCGCCGTGCTGGTGTGGAGGTGACCATTGCCGCCATGAAGCAACTCACGGTCACCGGCAAGGAAGGCCTTAAGATCAGCGGAGATGCCCTCATCGGTGATCTCGATACCGCCGATTTCGATTGCCTGATGATTCCGGGCGGCCCCGCCGTCATGGAACTGGTTGAAGACGGCCGGGCTGCGAAGATCGCCAAGGAATTCGCCGATGCCGGCAAGACCGTGGCCGCCATCTGCGCCGCACCGCTCATTCTCGATCAGGCCGGTTTGCTCGAGGGCAAGCGCTTCACCTGTTACAGCTCGGTGCGCGAGGACCTGACCGCTGCATTGGACGAGAAAGTCGTCATCGATGGAGAGCTCATCACCTCCTGCGGTCCGGGCACTGCACTGGACTTCGGTTTCGCCGTCGCCCAGCACCTCTGCGGCAAGGCCAAGACCACCCAGATCATCGAGGAGATGATGGCCTAGCCCCGACGGAGTCGGGGCAGCTTTGAGCTTGGAGCCTCAAGCATGGAGTTCCTCAATGCTCCTCGCTCCTGGCTCCATGCTTGTGTCCGATTGCAGGTTCGACTTGCTATGCAGGTCTTCCCTGCAATTCTGTGTGTGGCGTGCCTCAAGAAAACCGCAAGCCCTGGTGGCTTTATCCCAACCTGTTGAGCCTGGATGCTCCGCTGGTGTCCTTGGCATGGCTCCACGTCTTCGCCAGCACCTGGCGTTTGGGTTACCACCCGATCTGGGCCTACATCTGTCTCGGTCTGGTTGTCTGGTCGATCTACGTTTTTGATCGCTTGCTGGATGTCTCGATGATGAAGGGCAGGACTGAGGAGCTGGAGCCCCGCCATCACTTCCATCAGCGCCACCGCAAGCTGCTGGTTTTTTTGGTATGCGTGGCCATGTTGGCCGCCATTTGGATCCTTCTCACCGAGATGCCACGTGCCATCTTCCACTATCTGCTGATCGGAGGGGTGATGGTTGCGGGTTTTTTCGGCCTTTCCATGCTCGCCACCGAGAACCAGGAGGAAGTCGGACTGAGCAAGAACCTGATGGCCGGACTCGCCTTTGCCTTCGGCACGGCCATGACCGCCCACGTGTATGCCAGCAGTCTCTCAAGCCATTTCCTGAACCTGGAATTCACAGGAGCTTACGGGCTCTTGACTTCCCGGGAGTTTCTCTGCTTCGCCATGCTCTGCGTGATCAATATCGCGGCCATCGATTTCTGGGAACATTCCAAGCGCAGTGAGGATGAGGAGATTAAGGCGAAGGATGAGTTGAGCATCATGGTGCCCCTTGTGCTGCTGGCTTTTGCCTCCCTGACCTTCGCTCTGCAGCAACCCAGTCTGAGGCCATTCCACTATTCAATCCTGACCGGCGTGGCCCTGCTTTACTTTCTGAATCGCCGCCGCTCGCAATTTTCCATGGATGCGCTGCGAGTGATGGCAGACCTCGCCCTGCTCGCCCCGGTGCTGGTGTTCCACGCGGCATCGCGGTCCGAATTCTGAAATGAAGCGAATCGTCTACATGGCCACTGGCGACATCGCCCTGCCAGCCTTCCGCCATTTGCTGGTGAATGGGCCCAAGCCGCTCGCGCTCGTGACCCAGCCCGACAAGCCGGTGGGCCGCAAGCAGGTGCTGACTCCGCCCCGCCTCAAGCACGATGCGCTTGAGGCCGGTGTTCCGGTGCTGCAGCCCGAAGTGGTCGGCGACTGCCTGGACGAATTGAAGGCGCTGGAGCCCGAACTGATCGTGGTGATGGCCTATGGGCAAATCCTGAAAGGTGAGGTCCTCGAAATTGCGAGTGAGGCCATCATCAACCTCCACGCCTCGCTCTTGCCCAAATACCGGGGAGCCGCCTGCATCCAGGCGGCGATTGACGCGGGCGATGCCGAGACCGGCATCACCGCCCAGCACGTGGTACGCAAGCTCGACGCCGGAGACCTCATCCACGCCAAACGCATCCCAATTGCGGCGGATGAGACCGGAGCTAGTCTCCACGATCGTCTTGCCGAACTGGCAGTTCCGACCCTCGTCGAAACGATGGAACTGCTCTCCAGCGGGCAGGCCCCGCGCACGCCGCAGGTGGAGTCCGAGGCGAGCTACGTGGGCAAGTTGAGCCGTGAGGATGGCAGGCTCAATTGGTCGATGTCTGCCGAAGCACTCGAGCGCCGCATCCGCGCCTATGAGCCCTGGCCTGGCACCTACACCACGGTGGAAGAGGACGAAAAGTCCAGGCGGCTGAAGGTCTTTGCTCCCACCCGTGTGGCAGATGAAGATCTCGGTGAAGGTGAGGTCTTGATTGAAGGGGGGCGGCTCCGGGTCGGCACCGGAAAGGGAAGCCTTGAACTGACCCAGGTCCAGGCCGAGGGAAGCAAACGGATGAGCGCCGGGGATTACCTGCGCGCCAAATCACCCAGTCGTTTTCACGGATGGAACTTCTGCTGATCCTCTCTGTCGCATGGGCCGCTGGCCTGACCGCCCTGCTGGGTGGCTTCCTTGCTTGCCTGGAGGGCAGCGGGGAGTCTCAGGCCAAGCGCGAGTTGATCCACGGAGTGGTGGCCTTCGGGGGTGGGGTCCTGCTGGCTGCGGTTGCCTTTGCCCTGACGCCACACGGCATCAAGGAGCTCCCGCCCTGGGGGCTTGCCCTCAGTTTTGTGGCCGGTGGCATCGTGTTTTGCGGGGTCGATGCGTGGATCAGCCGACAATCCGGCAGCAAGGCACAGCTCATGGCCCTGTTGCTCGATTATCTTCCCGAGGCCCTGGCCTTGGGTGCCCTGTTCAGCAAGTCGCGGGAGGCGGGACTGCTGCTGGCCCTGTTCATCGGGATGCAGAACCTGCCGGAGGGATTCAACGCTCATCGCGAAAATACATCCAACGGGATGAAGAAATCCCGTTCCCTGGTCTGCCTGCTGGTGGCCACGCTGCTCGGACCTCTGGCCGCATTCTGTGGCCATGCCTTCCTCGGCGATCAGGAGGTCATTACGGCAGCCATCATGTGCTTTGCCGCCGGAGGCATTCTCTACCTCGTCTTCCAGGACATCGCTCCGCAGGCGACCATGAAGCGTCACTGGCTGCCACCCCTGGGTGCAGTTCTCGGTTTCGTCCTCGGCATGTTCAGCAAGCAGCTGATTGGGTGAACCTATCTCCTGAGAAGGGCAAACAAAAGGTGCCAGAGCAATGGCTCTGGCACCCTTATAACCAATAACCAATATCCGTCGCGCAAGCGCGCCTCACTTCACTTTCCTGTAGATGTTCTCGCTCCAACCCTTGCCTTCGGCGACTTCGCCAAGCCACTTGATGGTTTTGGCATCGAGTACGGTGAGGCTGCCATCGCCTTCTTCGTCGATTTCACCCGGCACTTTGCCGGCCTTGACGGCCTCGGTGATGACTTCGCCATCGAGAGAATACATGATCATCTTGTCGCCGTCGACCTTGTAGCGAAGGAGGGTGCCGCTCTTGCCATCTTCGTCGGCTTTGTCGAAGCCCATCAGGGCGGTGCCGAGATCCACCACGATGACAAACTTGTGACCATTGGTCTCGATGGATTTGCTGCAGCCCTCCAGTCCGTTGGTGCCCGAGGTGACGTGGTAATCTTTTTCGGTCTTGATGAAGGCACAGCGGGCGTCGTTGTCGCCTACCCACTCGCCAAGGAGTTCAGGGTCTGGCTTGGCATTTCCCCAGGCTTCCTCGACATCATCAACTTCGATGCAGCTGGCGGCCAGGAAGGTGATGGCAAGTAGGGCGGATGTGTTGCGTAGAATACGTGTTTTCATGATGGGTGGTATATGTGTCTAACTGCATAGGGCATGGATTTCATCCAGCACAGTACAAAGACCACATCTCTTTGTAATCTTGAAGGCGCCAACCGGCAATGAAGCCGCAGCGCCCGGGGAAAATGGCTCAGGCTGCCTCTTCGGCGTCGCTCTTCTTGCCGTTTTTCTTGCGTTTTTTGATCACCGGCTTTTTCTCACCGAGCACCACCTCGCGGTTGATGGTCACCGAGGCAACGTCCTTGCGCGAGGGAATGTCGAACATGACCTCGAGCATAATGCGCTCGATGATGGAGCGCAGGGCGCGGGCCCCGGTGCCGCGCTTGACGGCCTCGGCGGCAAGCGCACGCAGACCATCCTTGGTGATGTTCAATTTCACGCCGTTGAGGGCCAACTGCTTGCCGTACTGCTTCACCAGGGCGTTCTTTGGCTCGGTGAGAATGGCGACGAGTTCGTCCTCGGTGAGCTTGCGCAGAGAGGAGATGACCGGCAGGCGGCCGATGAATTCGGGAATGAGGCCGAAGTGGAGCAGGTCCTCGGGTTGGGCCTGGCGGAGAATGGCGGCATCGGTGTCCTCCTTGTCCTCCTTCTCCTTGCTGTGGAAGCCGAGGGTGTTGCTGCCGAGGCGGCGGCGGATGATGTCCTCCATGCCGACGAAGGCACCACCGACCACGAAGAGAATCTTCTCGGTGTTGACCTGGATATACTCCTGCTGGGGGTGCTTGCGGCCACCTTGGGGAGGAACATTGCAGACGGTGCCCTCGAGGATCTTGAGCAGTGCCTGCTGCACGCCTTCGCCGGAAACGTCGCGGGTGATGGAGACGTTCTCGGTCTTGCGGCCGATCTTGTCGATCTCATCAACATAGATGATTCCGCGCTCGGCCTTGGAAACGTCGAAGTCGGCCGCCTGAAGCAGGCGCAGGATGATGTTTTCGACATCTTCACCAACGTAGCCGGCCTCGGTCAGGGTGGTGGCGTCGACAATGCAGAAGGGCACGTCGAGGACGCGGGCGAGGGTGCGCGCCAAGAGCGTCTTGCCGGAGCCGGTGGGACCGAGCAGCAGAATGTTGGACTTCTCGATCTCGACGTCCTGGAACTCCTCGCCAAGACTGAGTTCGTCCTGGCGCAGGCGCTGGTAGTGGTTGTAGACGGCCACCGAGAGCACCTTCTTGGCCTCTTCTTGGCCGATCACGTGCTCGTTGAGGTGGCCGAGGATTTCAGCGGGCGAGGGAAGTTCGAAGCCCTCGCTTTTTTCGGTGGCTTCGGCGGCCTTGTCGCTGCTGATGCCCAGTTCCTTGTCGAGGATGTTGGAGCAGACGACGATGCATTCGTTGCAGATGTAGACGCCGGGGCCGGCAATCAGCTTCTTCACCTCCGAGTGGCTTTTGCCACAGAAGGAGCACATGGTGAGGTTGGAAGCGCGTGCCATGGAAAATCAGGTTGGGGCTCGCGACAGGGCTTTCAGCGGAGAAAGCCGGAAGGGTCAGTTCTTCTTGTCGTCAGAGGAGTCCTTTGAAGCATCCGGCAATTCCTTGCGGTTTTCAAGAACCTTGTCGACCAGGCCGTATTTGACGGCTTCCTCGGCGGACATGTAGTTGTCTCGATCGGAGTCCTTTTCGATCTGCTTGACGGTCTTGTCGCTGTGTTTGGCGAGAATGCCGTTGAGGCGCTTCTTCAGGTTGAACATGAAGCCGATGGTGCGCTCGACGTCGGAAGCGGTGCCCTGGGCGCCGCCGGAAACCTGGTGAATCATGACGTGCGAGTTGGGCAGGCAGAAGCGCTTGCCCTTGGTGCCGGCGGTCAGCAGCACCGAACCCATGGAGGCGGCGATGCCGATGCAGTAGGTATTCACATCACAGGTCAGAAACTGCATGGTGTCATACATCGCTAGGCCTGCGGTGACCGAGCCACCCGGCGAATTGATGTAGATGTGGATGTCCTTCTTGGGATCCTGCATCTGCAGGAAGAGCAGCTGGGCGATCACCGAGTTGGCGACGAAGTCGTCGATCGGGGTGCCGATGAAGATGATGCGGTCCTTGAGCAGGCGCGAGTAGATGTCGAAGGCGCGCTCGCCGCGGCCGTCCTGCTCGATGACAGTGGGCACGTAGTAGTTGTTCTGCGGCGTGCTGGAGCCCGACTGGCTCGATGGGGAAGATTCCGGAAACATTGGCTTGGAGTAAGGTTACTGGGGTCCTGTGGATCAGGCTTGGCCGGGATTGAACGAAGCCTCTTCGGACACCTCCACTTTTGCCTCTCCCACCACAAAGTCAATGGCCTTGCGGGTCAGCAGGGAATTGCGCACTGAGGGGATGCGGCCGGAGCGCTGGAGTTCCTTGATGAACTTCTTGGGATCCTGGTTGCGCTGCTGAGCCATCTGCGAGAGATGGGTGACCAGCTCACCGTCGCTGACCTCGAGGTTTTCGGCGTCGGCGATGTCCTGGAGGATGAATTGGGCGCGCAGGTTGTTGATGGCCTGGTTGCCGGCACTGGCGAATATCTCCGCCTGCTGGGAGGCGATGTCTTCCTCGCTCATGCCGGATTGCATGCCGCGCTGGACCATGGCGTCGGCCTGGCTCTGGGTTTCCTGGTCGATCAGGGCCTGGGGTAGCTCGAAATCGGCCTTGGAGGTGAGATGGGCGATGACCTGATTGACCTTGGAGTCCTCGATCTTGCGCTTGCGCTCGTGCTCCATGTTTTCGCGGATCAGGACCTTGATTTCCTCGAAGCTCTTGCCGGGGGCAATTTTCTCGGCGAGTTCGTCGTTGAGTTCGGGCAGGATGGAGGTCTTGAGTTCCTTGAGTTTGGTGTCGAAGACCACTTCCTTGCCGATGAGGTCCTTGATCGGGAAATCCTCGGGTATGGTGACGGTGATGTCCTTGCTCTCACCGGGCTTCATGCCGACAACTTCCTTGGCGAAGCCGGGGAGGAAGGCGTCCTCGTTGATCTTGAGCCAGAAGCCCTCGCGGCCGGCGATGTAGCCGGCGGACTTGCCGAGGAATTCCTCGGTGGGCTTGCCATCGACGGTGGAGGTGTAATCGATGACGCCGAAGTCTCCCATGTCGGCACCACGGTCTTCGATGTCCTCGAAGTCGGCGAAGCGCTCCTGCAGCTGCTTGAGCTGGTCCTCGATTTCCTCATCGGGCACGTCTTCGGAGGGCACGGTGATGGCGATGCCCTTGTAGTCGGGCAGGGGAAAGTCGGGAGCGATGGTCAGCTTGGAGGTGAAGGCCATGCCGCCGTCGGGAGAGGCAAGCAGGTCTTCCGGGTCGCCGAAGTCGAGCACCTTGAGGTCTTCCTTCTTGATGGCCTCGTCGATGGCGAGGTGGAAGAGGTTCTCATTGAGCTCGTCCTTGATCTGCTTTTCGAAGCGCTTCTCAATGACCTTCTGGGGTGCCTTGCCGGGGCGAAAGCCGGGAACGCGGGCCTGGCCGGCATACTTGCTGACGATGGATTGGCGCTGTCCGCTGACCTTGTCGGCAGGGATTTCGACCTTCAGGGTGGCCTGGCAGTTGGGCTGCTTCTCGACGGTGATGTTCATATCAGGGGGCCGGCTCTCTCGCCGGGGGCGGGAAGCTAGGGGATGGCGGGGCCGCTTGTCAATCGGTCTAGGCGGTCGTGCCGGCCCAATGCCACAGATTGGGCTCCAATTCAGCTCTGGCCCGGTCGGCAAGGGCCTCTGCGGCCTCCAAATCCGCCAAAATGGCGAAAATAGTCGAGCCGGAGCCGCAGAGCTGGGCGGCACGGGTTTCGGGCTGATTTTCGAGCCAATTAACGAGTTCGGCGAGGAAACGGTGTTTGGCGAAGACGGGACGCTCCAGATCGTTGACCAGGCGGATGCCCTCGATCTCGCGCTCGGCCGAGCGATCCAGCCCTGCCGGCCACTCGGAATCCTGCCAGCGACGGTAGGCATCCGGGGTGGCAACGCCGAAGGCGGGCTTGAGCAGGAGCAAGGGCAGGGTGGCATGCGCTTCGGCGTCTGCGATGATTTCCCCGCGACCGCGAACCCATGCCGGACCTTGCAGCAGGAAAAAGGGAACGTCGGAGCCGATCTCGGCGGCGATCCTGATGAGCGAGTCCTCGTCGATGGGATCGTGATGCCAATCGTTGAGGGCGAGAAGGGTGGTGGCGGCATCACTGCTGCCGCCGCCGAGCCCCGCGCCGTGGGGGATGCGTTTTTCGAGGTGGATGGCGCATTTGACCTCGATGCCGCTGGCCTTCTCGAAGGCGCGCAGGGCTTTGACCACCAGATTGTCCTCGCCGGTGTCCAAGGACGGATCGCTGCAGCTCATCGGGAAGGAGCCCTCGTCGCTGAGGGTGATCTCATCCGCCAGGTCGGGCAGGAGAGTCATCAGGCTCTCGATTTCATGAAAGCCGTCCTCGCGCTTGCGCAGCACGCGCAGCGAGAGGTTGATCTTGGCCGGGGCGGAGTGGGTGAGGGGCATGGACGAATTGTTTTATCAGGCTTGCCATGAATTTGAACCGCAAAGCAAAGGTCGCCAAGGATCGCAAAGTAGAGTTCAGTTGGATTCAACGAATTCCAAACACGTTTCGCTGGCTCGGGGACACACAAATCTTGGGGGAGGAACGAGTCTAAGTTTGTGTGTCCCCATCGAAGGTCATTCAAGATGCGATAGGAACGGAGCGCGGACTTTAGTCCGCCCCGAAGAATCCAGCAAAGCGAAGCGGACTAAAGTCCGCGCTCCAATGAGCCACCAGCTAATTTCCGTGATTCCCTTGAGGTCATCTATAAACGGCTCAGGCTTGCTCTGTTCAAGCGGGCGATTACGATTGGTTGGAAATCTATCAGTCTCACTCAAATTTCATGTCATACATCAAACTTACCATTCTCAGCACTCTGCTTCTTTTGCCATCATGCAAGAAGGGGCTGGTCGAGAGAGCTGAGGATGAATTTGAACAATCGGAACTGCGTCATGAGACCTTGGATGCGCTGGATCGAACGACGGTTCCCTATCTAGGCGATTTTCTTCGACTCTACCCCAAGGCAACTGTTCGCTATCTCTCCTTTGGCGATGCTGAATTCCCGAGTTTCAGCGCCACAACAACTCTGTATGATCGCTATGAGTTCAACCTGCGAATACCGGTGTTTTACTCCGAGGACAATAAGGCAGTGACAGGATTTGGTGAACCGCTCTTACACTTCATGGAGGTCCGATCGGTGACGGAACAGGATGGAGTGGTCACAAAAAATGCCGGTGAATTGCAAAAGTCTTTCAGTGAGACAGAATGGGAAGCGCTAGTTGCAGCGGATGGTGACTTTTCAGAGCTAGGTTTGGAGCTGATTGAAGACCGGCCTGTGCCAAATTTTGACTTGGTCAAGGATCTCCTCAGGAAAACGGAACGCGTCATTCCCAATACTGGTGAGCGTTGACGGGTAATCTCACTCCCGCATCATCATCGCCATCATGCGGCCGGTTTTGCCCTGCTCGATTCGGTAGCTGTAGAAGCGTTCCAGATCCTCAGCGGTATTGAGGCCGCAGTCGCTGAATTCGCCAATGCCACTGGCTTCGGCTTGGCGGCCGATTTCAGTGGCAAAGTCGACTTCGTAGTGAGGTGGACGGATGCAGGGACTGAGCACGGCGATCATGTCCTCCGGCCGGCTGCCGAAGCGTTGGGTCATCAGCTCGACAGCCTCATTGAGGATGTTGGTTTCCGT